>JANMNK010000357.1:0-18610 GCA_031373875.1 Pirellulaceae bacterium
TACGCCGATATTCGTTTTGCTGAGAATGGTCTCTCGTTGAGAGGCGTTCCGCGACATTCACCACTGTTGGGAGAAACTTCGGAACAAGAAGCCCGCGACCTTAACGCAGACGGAATTTTGGATCCGACCGAACCAGCAAACAACGACATCTTTACAAACGCTCAAGAGCTTGGAAATATTCTTGAAACGGATCGTCAAGCGATCAGCCTTTCTGGAAACCTACAAACTGCAACCGATGTGGATTGGTTCACTTTTTCTGTGGACTATCAACTGTTGTTGACACCGTTGGTTGAGTATTTGTCGACCGTATTCGACGTCGATTATGCTGATGGCGTCGGCCGCCCTGATACGTCCTTGCACTTATTCTCTCCGGGGGGCTCCCTGCTCTACAGCAGCAACGGAAGCAACTTGGTCGACGACCGCGCGGCACCTCTCAAGGGCGCGGATAACAGCGACTTGACACGTGGAAGCTCCGGAACGCTCGACCCATTCTTGGGTACCGTTGAATTAGCGAGCGGAAGATATTTCCTGGCGGTAACAAGCGCCCGGATGATCCCACGAATCCTGTTCGATCCTTTGGTACGATTGCAACCTGTTCAAAGCACGCAATTGCTAGTCGAAGATCACGTTGAATCCATTGGTGGCTCAACCGGCTCAGCACCCGTTGTCCCACAGTTCATTCATCCTACGGACAGCGTCGTCCAGTACACCTTGGCTGACGTACCCTTGTATGTAAGCCAAGACACGGGTTTTTCAAACACCGATGTTCGAATCGTGAATCCGTTTACCGGCGAAGTTTCCAATTCCGTCGGTCGATTGACTCGGGACGTTCGAGATATTGCATTCCGCTTTAATGGCTCGCTCCGCGGTTTCGTGACACCATTCGAAACTTTGGGTGGCGGCGACAAGGATACTCAAGCTGACTACGTTACCATCGATTCTGCAACAGGAGCGATCACGGTTGCAGGCAATTCCGGGATTGAGACATTCCATCCAGATCCAGCGAATCCATTGGCAGCTTTGGATAGCAATGTTGGGATAAACTTTGAGGCTCTAACCTTCGCTGATCTCGGCGCTGAAGTTGGATTTGCGGTGGGCAATCGAGGACCTGGCCCATCAGCTGGCGGATATAACACAAACATCCTTTACCAATTTGCCCCAAACACTGGTGCGGCCACGAGTGCGCCTTCACCCAATCGAATTGCACCTGCTAACTTGCCTGATGAAAGGTTATTCGGTGCGGGGACGCAAATTGTTGAACGCGGTCAGATCTTTACCGGCCCACAAGCCGGCGACGTCTCTCGACGATTGGTAGTGACCGAAGCGACCCAAGTTATTGGAACGGGGCCATCGCGAGCGTTGATCGCCGACGGAACCAGATTCACCGTTCGTGATGCAACCAATTTCCCATACGTTTTCGAGTTTGATTCTGGTCCTGAATTAAGGATGACCTACGATCCCGCGTCGGGCAGATTCATGCGAGACGGCGATCAATTTACGCTTGACGGAGTACGCTACGAATTCGACACGGGTGGAGTCCTTGTGATGTCCGCTGCCGACGGTACTGCGATGGTGGACGGTACGGTCATCACCATAACCGACAATTCTGCAGTCCCTGTCGTCAAACGATTTGAATTCGATCGCAATAACTCTTTGCTTAACGCATCGAACATTCGCGTTCCCTTTACGCTTGGATCGACACGAGCTGAATTGATTCAAGGCCTCATTGGCGCAATCAACAGCGCTGGATTTGGCGCCAAAGCAGAGCTTTTGGCGGGCAGTAACCGTATTACGGTGACTGGCAAGAGTTTGACCAGCGTCATGGCAAGCACCACTTCCTCGATTGTTGTCGATGGAAACGTTGGTGTTTCGAATACGGTTCCCGCTCCTCAACGGATTGCGATTAATGAGACATTTACCATCGACCGCTTTGTATCGGCGATCGCTGCGGCAATGCCGACAGGCGTCAAAGTTGGCTTTGACGGAGATCGATTGAACTTTGCAGGAGCCAATACGGGTGTCTTCACCTCGTTGGGAACTCGCGGCGTTGCTGTCGATCAAGGTTCTGCCGGTGGCACGATTACCCCAGGCGCTATCCCGATCAATTTCTTGGCGCAAGATACCGATGAAACGATCGCCACACGTGTTGCCTCCGCGATCAATTCACAAGCAATCCCAGGCGTTACCGCACAAGTGAACGGACGAAACGTAATCATTACGTTTGCTCGATTTGAGGCGGTGTCCAATCCGCTCAAGGCAGCCGATGTGGCACCCGGCGGTATCGTTACGGGAATCGCCGTGGTGGGCCAGTCGATGTTTGCTGTTTCCGATAACGGCGGTCTATATCGAGTTGGCAATCCGACCGCGAGTGCAGGAGTGTTCGGTGGACAGATCGGTAGTTATGTGCGTTCGTCCTCGGATCTCTTAGGCATTCAATTCACTGGCCTCACGGCTGGTCCGCGAAATTTGGAAAATGGCCGTTTTGCCGACCTGCTTTTCGGCACCGATGCATCAGGAACCATCTACGCTTTTGATACGAGCGGTAGACTAGCTCCGGTGTTTGCAAACGGGGCAAGCTCCGTTTCGACCGGCGTGGCTGGTCTAAATGGATTGTCGTTCTCGACATTGGATTACAACCTTTGGCATCAAAGTGAAAATCGACGTGTCGATGTAGGGCACGGTTTGTTACCAACGCCAGATGGAAGCCGAACGGGTAGCGACGGTGGTTCGAGCTGGTATTTCGGTTTCGAAAATCCGTTCGGAGCCCATCCAAACGCCAGTTATTCTGTCACACAGGATCCGGGGATTCGAAATTCGTACAATTTCCCAGGAGGCGGTTTAGGGGTTCTGGAATCTAAACCGTTTACCCTCGCAGGAATTGCAGCGGCAGATTTGCCCTCGCTGTACTTTAACTATTTCCTCCAATCCGAAAACACGAATTCCGACGCCACTGACGGTGTTGGAAACTTCATGCGAGATTCTTTCCGCGTGTATCTCTCGGATGCGGACGGCGGATGGCAGTTGCTGGCTACGAACAACAGTGACATAGGACCGGGTCCGTTTGATGACGAATTTGATCCGGCAATCAGCGGAACAACTTCAACGGTAGAAGTTTTCGACAACACGACAGAATGGCGACAAGCCAAGGTTGATTTGTCACCGTTCGCCGGTCAAGACAACATTAAACTACGTTTTGAATTCA
Source organism: Pirellulaceae bacterium (assembly GCA_031373875.1). Taxonomy (GTDB): domain Bacteria; phylum Planctomycetota; class Planctomycetia; order Pirellulales; family Pirellulaceae; genus JANMGV01. The sequence continues at coordinate 3,203 of JANMNK010000357.1, forward strand.
GTACCGCTGGCGGATTAGGTTATGGCCGCGAGGCGGGTCACGGTCCGGAGATTCGGTTGTCCGCCGGATCGCAATTAAGGGACGGGGATCAACTGACAATTGGCGGTAAGGTTTTCGAAATTGAAATGGGACCATCGCTAATTGTTCCACCAGGCTCCCAACTAGCCAACGGTATGTCGGTGACTATTGAAGGAACCAGATTTGTATTTTTCAACGGTGTTGGAACTCCTCCTTCGCCCGGAACGATTGTTTCGTTCGCTTCGAATGAGTCCTCGGTTGTCATCGCACAGCGACTATTTGCGGCAATCCAGGCTGCCACATATGCCCGAAGCCAGATCACTGGTTTGAACTTCTCGAATGAAGCTGTATTCAACAATGACACCATCGACTCCGCAACCGCGACGCCGATTGTCGAAAGCTCGATATTTGTAAGTGGTCGAGGCCGCATTGGTGATAACCCCGACCTTGCAGCCACACCGGATCGCGATGTCGACATGCTGTCGATGCGGCTAACTCGCGGAACACAAGTTACTATCGCAACGAAAACGACGTCAATCGGTTCCAGCTTGGACCCATTGCTCCGAGTTTTTGATTCGGCGGGACGTGAGCTTCAACGAAACGACGATTTTGGTGCATCTAAGGACAGTGAACTAGTCTTCATTGCACCGGCCGATGGAACCTACTATGTCGGCGTCTCTGCTTCTGGAAACTCGAATTACAACGCAGCCGTTTTTGGAAGTGGAAATCCTGGCGCCTCTCAAGGCATCTATGATTTGTCATTCGATGTCGTCAAGCCGCTTGGCGCTTCGCTGAGTGGAAATCGCATCCAGCTCCCGGGTGCGAGCAACGTCAGCGTTGGACCTACTACAACGGTTATTGTCGAAGGCAGTTCCTCATCGAACGGCATTCCCGTGTACGTCAACTTGAGCGACTCGGCGAATGACGTCGGCCGTGCTTTGAGAGACGCAGTTGCACGGCAGTTCTCGACGAGCATTCTTTCCGCTTACACGCTGCGAGATGATTTCCTTACGCTGACAGGTCTCACGGTTGCCGATGAGGGACCATTCACGATCACTCGGACGCGACCCGAAGATTTGTTCTCCGAATACAGCATTCCTAATGGAGTCTTCCGCGGAGCATCGCGTGCGCAAACCAATGCTTTCGAAGGATTGTATCTCGATGATTTTATCATCGGCGTGGCGGAACGCGGTGAACTCGTTCTCGGCACGAATGACACAACATTCGTGGATTCCGGTGCAGGAACCGGAATTAACGTAGGACCTTACCAAGTTGAAATTCGTGGTTCAACCGGATTTGGAAATCCCCTAGTGCCGCGCGTTCAACCTACCGATCCTGAATTACAACTCAACGGATCCATCGATATTAATGGGCGATTGGTATCGGGGCAAAACATCCGATTCCGAAGTGGCGCTGAAATTGGCGATGGAGAAACCTTCTCGATTTCCGACGGCGTCACAACGCTGACCTTTGAATTCGAAGACGCAGTTCGAAGAAATGGTGTTGGACCAGGGCACGTTCCCGTGCTCTACTCAGCGACAACACTCGATCCGACCACGCTTCGAGTAAGGCCAACGAATGCCAGCGAGGTCGCGTCGATCGTGCGTGACTTGATCAATTCGAGCACGGTTCAATCGGTTTTGAATATTTCGGCCATTTCGATCAACGGCGATCTCCAAGGAAACACAAGCGACACGCTTGCGATTTTTGGTAACCCAACCATCACCATGCCAGCGTCGGTTGGCGAGGTGTTTGTCATCAAGCAGTTCGGCGATCAAAACCGCGATAGGGACCAAGGGCAAATCATTGTCGAGTCAACACGATTCTCCAATTCAGCCCAATTTGGATTGGTCGTATCCGCAGATGCTCGCGACCCTGTTAGCGATGCCCCAAATCCTGGCTCGACCCGCAACACAGTCGTCCTCAACTCTGAGCGATTAGTGCCCGGTGCAGTTATTCGAAACAACGAATTCCTGTTTAACTCCGCAGGCGGAATCGACATCAGCGGTGATGCAGCCCTTGCTAATCGCGTTGCCGCCTCTGTCCCGTTTGCTCGCGTTTATAACAACACCATTGTTGGCGGCACAATTACTCGTCCGGATTCGACTCCGGCACAATTGTTCGGCGGTACGTTATTCAACAACGGAGTTCAGTCATTTGTTGATACCGTCGTAAGCTATTCTCCGAACATAGTCGGAGGTCCAAGTCCGATTGGCGGACTCCAGAACACCAATGCAGCACTCGGTGTTCCGAACTACACGGGTACCGGCGAACCGTTGCCCGGCCAAGGTGCCGTCAGCCTAGGACGCGGTGGTCAAATGGTTGTTCAGTTTACGAACAATTATCTCTTCGCATCAGGCGACAACCGACCTGACCTCTTTGTCTTTGAAGTAGGAACTTTCGAAAGCGTTCGAGTTGAAGTTAGTTCCGATGGCGTACAGTATCGAGACGTTGGTACAACAACCGCCACAGGTCTAATTGATTTGGACGCTGCCGGGATTCTGCCTGCTGAACGATTTTTCTTTGTTCGCTTGACAGATATTGCGGGGCAAGGCGATGTGACTGGAGATAGTGTCGGTGCTGATATCGATGCTGTCGGTGCCATCACCTCAAATGTAAATGAGATCTTCACTCCAAGTGGACAAGGCGTTCGCATTCGAAATAATGCAAGCCCAACACTCCTCAACAACTTGTTGGTGAATAACGCGACGGGTATTGATGTCGCTGCGGATAGCGATACTACGGTTGTCGGTGGAACCTTGTTTAGCCGTAATACAACGAACATTAGTGGAAAAGTAGCTTCGAATCAGTTTTCACTGGTTGTGGGCGCTGAAACACAGTTGTTCGTCGATCCCGTTGGCGGCGTTTTCTATCCTTACAACAATTCGCCAGCGATTGACTCCTCGATCAACTCGTTGAACGATCGACAAAGTTTGATCGCCGTCAAACAACCTCTGGGACTAAACGCTTCACCAATAATCGCACCAAGTCGCGACATCAACGGACTATTGCGAGTCGATGATCCGAATGTCGAGACTCCAGCCGGTCTAGGTGAGAATGTTTTCAAAGATCGTGGTGCAGCAGATCGAGCCGACGCAATTGGTCCGTCTGTTTTCCTAGTGAACCCTCAGGATAACGATTCCTTGGGTGCGGATCTCAACCCGCTAACAGGAGTCGTCGAACTGGTTAATGTCAGTCTCCAACGATTTGATATTCAGCTTATCGACGGCGGCGAACGAGGACTGTCAGGGCAAGGTTCGGGTGTCAAAGACAGTACCGTCTCATCGTCGGCTGTAGTCGTCTACAAGAACAACCAACCGCTCGTCGAAGGAGTTGACTATCGCTTTGGATACGATTCCACGAACAACATTATTCGCTTGACGCCACTTGCAGGCGTGTGGCGAAACGATAGTTCATACAAGGTTCGTTTGCTCGGCAGAGATGAACAAGCCATCATGCTGAAATCCGCAGATGGCTACCTAGACGGCAGCAATTTCTCTGTCGTCGACGCTGCTGGAAAGACATTTACTTTCGAGCTTGATTTTGGTTACCAAGTCCAAGTTCCCGTTACGACAGGTGGCGTCAACAACTTGGTTGATGGCTCACAGTTCGTGATCGATAACGGAAGCAAGCGAGTTGTCTTTGAATACGATTTGAACGGTGCTGTTTCGAACGGTTCCACTCGGGTCGCGATTTCCGCAACCGACACGCCAGCAATGGTTGCTGAAAAGACAGTCGACGCGATCAACGCGGCGGCTTTGCAAGTATCCGCGAGTACTCTCCTCAATGGACTGTTCCAGATCGGGGGAAGCAGGGCGGTATCGTTCATTGCAGGTACGAGCGGTTTGACGGTTGTCGGCCAAGCGGGAGCAACTTCCGCATACGGGCTACGGATTCCGTCCGAAGCTGGTTTGGCCAAGGGCATTACAGATGGTCAAAGGTTCATCATCACCAACGCGAGTGGCGATTCCTCCACAATTGAACTGGATACCAACGGTTCAGTGAGTGCGGGTTCGGTTGCTGCAACGTTCGCTGATCGGACAAGCGTTACCGGTATTGCAAATGCTATTGTTACTGCGATCAAGAATGCAGCGTTGGGACTGAATCCTCGTCATACCGGGAATGGTTTCATTGCCATTGGCGGTGATTCCGAGACTCGAATCAACGTGGGTGCATCCGTTCTGCAAATCGTTGGTACACCTGGTTCCGTTGATGCGATTCCAGTTCCTGTGAACTTGGCGACGCAGTCAGATGCAACTCAGATTGCGGCCGCGCTCAATACAGCGATTCGAAATTCTGGCATGACTGGTGTTCAAACGCTGTTGCTTGGCAGCAAGATCATCCTCCAAGGCTCGAAGGGCGTTGCTGGCGATGGCGCTGCGGTTGTAAGTGCAATCCAGGATAATGCTGGCAATCACTTGTTGCCTAATCAAAATAATGGTGATACCGAAGTCGTTATCTTCTTGGGCGAAGGATTGGATTATGGCGATGCACCTGATCCTCCATATTCAACGACTCTAGCACACAATGGTCCTCGCCATAAAGTTGTCGCTGGATTTAGTCTCGGACTAACCGTTAGTTCGGATGCCGATGCTCGGTCGATTGATACTGACGATGGTATCCGATTTAATCAACAATTGACGGCTGGATTTTCAACGTCGATCACAGTCACCGCCAATGGCATCAACGCGTCACGCAAGGGATTCTTATCAGGGTGGATTGACTTCGATAGTGATGGACAATTTGAAACTCAAGAGCGAATTGTCGTTGGCCAAGAATTGGTCAACGGAATTAATCCGAATATAGTTTTCCGAACGCCAGCAGGTTCCAAAGTCGGGCAAACTTATGCTCGGTTCCGTTACTCAACTGTGCCAATAACAAGCCCCAATGGCGCGGCGCCAGACGGAGAAGTCGAAGATTATCCAGTCACGCTTCGACAGAACCCGTATCAGAACCCGAATATCCGAGAGGATGTAAATCGGGATGGTCAAGTTTCTCCGATCGACGCACTGCAGGTCATCAATTTCCTGAATGTTAACGGTCGATTTACTGTATTGCCTTTCCCTCCAACATTTACTCCTCCACCTTTCCTGGACGTGAATGGCGATGGTGCCGTTTCAGCGGAAGATGCGTTGATCGTCATCAATTACTTGAATTTTGGTGCGTCAGGTGGCGGTGGTGAGGGAGAGTCCAACGAGTGGTTCAGTGCAGCAAGTGTTGGCGAAGGCGAAGCAAGTGGCTTGCCCACCGTTAGTTCGCACTCGCAACAAGGTGTATTGGGTGCATGGTGCGAACCAGTAAAGGTCAAGACAGAAATTCTCGGCCAAAATAATGTGGCTCCAGCTTCGGTTACGACTCCCGCATATGGTCCGCAAGCTCACATCAAGCTTCTGGACGAAACGGCGGAGGCCTTAAACGATCAGGATTTGGGAAACATGATTTTCGGTCGGGAAGTTTTAGCCGAGTCCAAGAGCATTAACGATTTAGCCTTAGAGTCCTTATTTGACGATTTGGCCTAGTTTTCGCAAGTCAGCCAAATTCAATTTCGATCCCGCGCCGAACATCGTCGCGGGATCGATCGTTTAATGAATGCGAATTTTGCCCATAGATTGCTCAGATTACCAAGGCTTTCCGCAATCGCAGCAAAGTTCTGTCCCATTTCCGAACGATAGGGAACTTGCGAAGTAACGGCTTGTCAAAAAAATGGCCTGTAATTTGTGCGCACATTCCGCCGCCTTTTTCCGTTCGACCTGAGCAATGTATGGGATCCAAAATTAAAAAATACCAACATTTGCGGCACCGTCGTTTGGCGGTCGAGAATTTGGAGGCCAGAAATCTATTTGCCGGCTTGCCATTTGGTGCCCAACCCCAGGATACCGCGGAGTTCATGCTCGGACGAATAGCGGTGACGCCCGTGCTCCTGGAAAGCAACGGGACCGTGGACACGAGCACGGAGAATTGGACTGCCAGCCAGATCAATGAAGCCAAAGACAAAATCACCACGGCGGTGACTTGGTGGGAGGATGTTTTAGCCACAAAGTCCACGGTGCACCAACTGGATTTTGTAGTGGATAACACTTTCGCAGATACACCCGTGGCTTCCAAATATGAGCCAATATCTCGGGTGTCGAACGACTACTCGCTCTGGGTTTCAGAATTTCTGACCTCGCGTGGCTTTAACCAGTCAGCAAACCTCGAAACGAATATGCGTGCGTTCAACAACGCCCAGCGTGAGAAATTTGACGCCGATTGGGCCTTTACAGTTTTCACGGTCAATTCCCAGTCGGATGTCGACGGGCAATTTCAAACTGGTGGAAGTTTTAGTCGCGCCTTTTCTTTTGCTGGCGGACTGTTCATGGTCGTCCCGTCTACTCGCCCGGCTTCCACATTCACTCATGAAATAGGTCATCAGTTTTGGGCTCGTGACGAGTATTCAGGCGGTGCCACGTACATTCAGAAACGTGGCTATTACAACACCCAAAATACAAACGCCATCGATCTAAATCCGAACCCTAATTTTCAGCAGCAGCCAAGCATCATGGCTGCAGGGACGCTGATGGACGAGGCCTTTGATACGAAAGTAACCGCCCCGCAAGCACTTGCAATGATCGGTTGGCAAGATTCCGATGGCGACGGAATTTTTGATGTGTTGGACGTGCCCCTTAAGTTAGAAGGTGCTGGAAAATTTGATGCTGCAAATCGAGTTTATACGTTCAAAGGTTCGGCGAGGGCTGTAGCTTTGCCCAACGCCAATTCCTCCGGCCTGCGAAATGACATCACTCTCAATCGAGTAAGCCGAGTTGAATACAGTTACGATGGGACGAATTGGACCACGATATCGTCACCGAATTCGGCAGTGGCAAACCTCGATCTGTCTATCAATGTGCCACAAAACCAAAGCGAGAGTATTCGAATTCGAGCGGTAGACGGACCAACTGGCATCACATCCAATCTTTTTACTGACGATTTGAATGCTCGGCCCGCCGCTGTTTCAAATTCGGGGATCAGTGGCTACGTTTGGTTGGATGAAGACAGAGATCAAGTTTGGGATTCTGGGGAAACCGGACGCAACCAATGGCAAGTTCGCTTGGTCGACCAAAGTGGCCAGCCCGTTGTACTGCGCCACCCTATCGAGCCCGATGATAAGCCTGCCGGAAAAATCGCAGCCGGAACCTATGCAGGGGTGACTCTAACTTCCATTGGTTCGGATGCCGATGGATTGGGCGTGGCTGTGGATGCCAATGCATCGACGGGCGCGAAGGTCTTTCGCCCCTTCTCAATATTCCGCCAAGACTTTAATGAAGGTTGGTCAGGAGACGATTATCAGCTTCGTATAGATTTCAATTCTCCATCCACTTACGTTGCCGTCGACATCATTGGCCTAGGGATCGATAGTATCGGCCGGCTTGAACTGTACGATTCAAATTCTAATTTACTGGACCGAGCCACTACAGCAAAACTTGTTGCGGGGGCTAAGCAAACGCTTGAATTGGGACGAGTGTCGGCCGATATTCATCACGCCATCATCAAGGGGCACATGTCCTCTACGATCAAGATCGATAACTTGAAGTATGGCCCAGCGTCCCAGGTTACTACGGACACATCTGGTTATTATGCTTTCCCGTTTTTGGTTCCCGCAACCTACAACGTCCAGGCAATCCCACGCTACTCCGGTTTTGAGTTTAATAATGCCGTGTCAGGTAGGAAACAGGTAACGCTTGTAGAAGCCCAGCCCCAGGCATCCGTCGATTTCTCCGTATTCGGTCCGTCCAGCCAATGGCAAAACCAACTTCAAAGGGAAGATATCGACAATTCCGGCAATGTAGTGCCTCGCGATGTGTTGTTGATCATCAGTCAAATTAACGCGCGCGGATCAGGGCCATTAGCAGGATTCAATACCCCGCCGTTCGTCGACACGGACGGGAATGGAATTCTGGCTCCGATCGACGCGCTGATTGTGATTTCCTTCATCAATGCGAATAGTGGTGGAGGTGAAGGAGAAGCTGAATCAACTACCCACATCGATAAATGGTTTGCTACCCCACCGAATGGGTTGGGATGGCGTTATGAAGCAAACGGTTGGAGCGATTGGACTGATTGGTCGGGAAATGGCAAAAAGAACAAGAAGCCAGCAATCTGATCGACATACGGGGAATGACGCTGCCATTCACCTGCAATGCGCTACGAAAAATTTATGAAGGAACCGAATCGAATCTTTGGCTTCTAAGGATTGTTTCCGTAGCAACGGTCCACCTAGGAAGACTGACTAGTTGCTTTGGTTAAAATGGGGCGTTCTGGTGGTTTGGAGCGTTGAAATCCCCCGGCGTTCCGAGTACTCTAAATCGATAATTCCTGGGCTGTCGTGCACGGTTTTGGGGCTTTTTTTGATAGGAAACGCTTTTTAATTCACGCCATGAGCAGGTCTGCGCGTCGGTTCGTTAAGTTCGAAAGGCTGGTTTTTCCAGTAGTTTTCCAGTGCTTAGCGTACTTTTTGACCTATTTTTGCCTGTGATAGTTAGAAGCTAAGCAGATTACAGTTGTTCGCTTTTCCCAGTGATTTTTTTCCGCCTCTAACCAGGCATTCAATATTTTCGCGGTAGGCTAATCGATGAGCGATATCAGCGATCGTCGCAAGAAATCATTTTTCGGCTCAAAGAAGAGAAGTAACGTTCGGCTACGTCGAAAGTTGCAACGTGCGATTCAAGTCGAAACGCTTGAACGACGCGAGTTGATGGCGGCCGACCTTTCGCCCCATCACAATTTGACCATAGCGGAAGACGTAAATCGGGATTTTCGTGTTCAGCCTCGCGATGCCTTGATGGTCATCAATGAGCTCAACCGATCTGGTTCGCATAAATTGCCTGGAGACTTTGATCCTAAAAAGGGCAGCATGCTCATTGACGTCAATGGGGACGGAAACGTTTCGCCCGTCGATGCTTTGCGAATTATCAACAAGCTAAACTCTGGCGAGGGCGCAGGGGAGCTAGTTGAATTCAAATATGAATTCTTGACACTTGACGGTCAGTCTCTAGATCCCAACCCCGCTGACGCTGTCGAAGAATATCAGGTCGGCGTTGGTCAGAAGTTCCTGTTTAGAACTTTGGTAAAGGATCTTCGAGCCAATCCGCAGTCTGTGTACGCTGCGTTTCATGACATCGAATATGTCAATCAAGATGGGTCTGCCAGTGAGACCGCATCCGTTCAATGGGGTGAACTGAACCTTCTCAAAATTGGTTCAACAGTCAAGTCAGGTACGTTTACTTTACAATACGGCAGTGAAACAACAGCGCCGATTTCTCCTGTGTTTACTGGCGGCGGAAGTTTCGATAAGACAAACACTGCTGCAGCGATTGCCCAAGCTGTTGGTAATCTAAACTCAGTTGGCGGTGTCGAGAATGTTCGCGTTAAGTCGGATTTCCGGTTGGACCGGGGCGACTTGAACTTCTTCCACTTTGGAATCGCGTTTATCAATGCCAAAGCACGAACGAATCTTCCTTCCGCTCAAGTCGGGCAGAACGCGCTTAGGGATGCTGCGTCTGCATCGGTTGAAGTGACCCTTCGCGATAATGATAATCCTGCACCGACCCAGTCAGAAGTTTTACTTACTGCATTTGATTTCGACGCAAAAGACTCGACGGGTGCTGCCCAAAGCCCGCAATACAATCAGTTCGCAGACGGCATGTTTGCGAACCCGTCTCAGGGCAATTTCTTGCTGGATGAATTTGGTGCATTGTCCAATATCATTTTGGGCGACGTAAACGAACCTGGTGAATTCAAGATAGTTTTTGATGGAGTGTTCATTGCAACAAAGGCTGGCACGGTCCAGTTTTCTGGGAATGCTCCTGATGAAGATGGAACGCAAATTCTATTACTCGGAGAGAGCAATTCTGTTCCTCACGATTTGATTATTTTCCCACAAAACATTCCGCTGACCGTCGTTCAAGATTTGGTCGCCGTAGCTGACACGTTCCCGCGTGCCGGACAACCCGTTATTCTCGAAGACTCGAATACCCTCGCACTTGCAGTCTCAGCCAATGATCAATTGTTCGTCGGTTCTAGTTTTGCGGTTGATTCGGTGACTCAGCCTGCCGGTGGAACCGTATCGATTGCGACCAATGGCAAAGATGTTAATTTCAAACCCAAAGCAAATTTCTTTGGTGAGACAACATTCACGTATACGATCAAAAGCAATTTAGGTCGAACGAGCACGGCCACTGTTACTGTAAATGTTTCTCCTGTTAACGACGCACCGACAGTAATCGATTCTACATTTAACGTTAGCGAAGACCCAATCGCTCCCTTGACGCTTACTCCTGGTCAAATCTTTTCACCTGGACCGGGCGAGACAACCCAGACATTGAGCTTTGTCAGCGCAACACCTGTCGCGGGAAGCATCAATGGAACATTATCTCTAGCAAACAACATCGTTTCCTACTCTCCATCGGCGGATTTCTTTGGAACGGCGCTGTTCACTGTCGAAGTCGCTGACAATTTGGGCCTCAGAAGCAATGTCACGGTAACAGTAACCGTTGATCCCGTTAACGATGCCCCGGTCGCTTTCTCAGGGCCATTAACTGTTAACGAAGACACGACTGTCAGGATTGTGGGGGCTGGTTCACCTGTCGATATTTTGGCATCTAGCACCCCAGGTCCCAGCAATGAGTCTAGCCAAACGCTGACGCTGACAAGCATTCAATCTACCAGTGCGGCTGGCGGTACAATTGCAACGAATGCGGGAATTACGACTTACCGAGCTGCACCAAACTTCTTCGGTACTGATACGTTCACTTACGTTATTACCGATAACGGTACACCGAATAGAAGCACGACTGGCACTGTGACGGTTAATGTCACTCCCGTCAATGACGCCCCCAACGCTGTAGATGATTCAGGCTCTGGCAGGTTTGTCGTTTCCGGTTTTGCAAATCAATTCACGCAGCTCGACGTTCTTCGCAATGACAACGCTGGACCGAACGAACCCACGGACACTCTCAAGGTGGTCGCCGTAGGAACCCCAAGTCGCGGCAGTACGGTCGAAATCAGCACTGACGGTTTGACCGTGCGATTCAAACCCAAGGCAGGTATCGTTAACGTCGAAGAAACCTTCACTTATACCGTAGAGGACTCTGGTGGACTGAGAGATACCGCGACTGCGACAGTTTTCATAATCCCACCCGTGCTACCCTTTGCTGTTGATAACCTTCCACCCGCTATCAATGAAGATTCGACCAACTCAACGAACGTTCTGACCATCGACGTGTTGGCTGACGACTTGGCAAATGCTGGGGCCACGAAGCGATTGCTTCGTTTCACACAGCCCGCTCATGGCACTGCCCGGTTAAACGATAATGGCACGCCTACCGACTTGTCCGATGACAAGATTGAATACTTTGCCAAACCCAATGTATTCACACCGGATGTGTTTACTTACACGATGATCGACAGCGCAACAGGAAGTGCAGAATCGACCGGTCGCGTAACAATCACCTTCAAGGAAATCAACGACGTACCGACTGCGATCAATCGATCCATTTCGGGAACAGAAGATGTTATAAAAACGATTCCCGCAACTGAATTGCTGGCAGGATTATCCCGAGGACCGTTAGAAGATAGCCAAACGCTTGTAGTATCATCGGTAGCAGCACTCTCGGGTGGCGGCACAGTTCGAATCGATGGAACTGATGTCATCTACAACCCAGCCGCGAACTTTGCGGGCGATTTCTTAATCCGGTACACAGTTCAAGACAACGGGACTACAAATGGTGCGTCTGACCCCAAGACTGCCAGTGCTACCGTGACGATTTCTGTTGCTGCGGTTAATGACGCACCGGTTGTCGGAAACGATCAACAAACGGCTGTCGAAGACACCGCGAAATCAATCTTGCTGTCCTCGCTTTTGGGCAACGATAAACCGGGTCCGGCTACCGCCGCTGATGAGTTAAGCCAAACGATTGCTTTCAAGGTATTTGCAGGCGAGCAAACGACCGCAAGAGGCGGGAAAATTCGGGTAGAAGGCGCGAACCTGGTTTACACGCCAGCCGACAATTTCAACGGCGTGGATACCTTCAGTTACGCGGTAATTGATAATGGTACACCTGCCGCCGAAGGAACGGGAACCGTCACAATTACGGTCAGCGAAGTCAACGATCCGCCATTGCCAACCACGATTGCACGTGAAGCTTTTGCAAAATTGCCTCGCGTACTAGACGTTTCGGCTGCGATCGCAGCGATTGCACCGGGGCCGGCCAATGAGTCGAGTCAAAGCGTGACTTTGATTCGCGTTTTCAAAAATGCGACTACTCGTGGATCGGTAGTTTTGAACGGCGACGGGACGATTACGTACACGTCACCAGCCGACGGTTCTACGGGGCAAGATAGTTTCTCGTACGAAGTACGCGACAACGGCACGACCGCCGGAATCGCCGATCCTAAGACGGCTGTCGGTACGATTACAATCGACATCAAGCCATTTATTCCAAGCCGCATTTCGGGAGTAGCATGGATTGATGACAACGATGACGGAGTCGTTGCCGAGCGAGAATTGAAATTGGGAGGCGTGACGGTTGTTTTGACGGGTCGTTCTCTCGGACAGACTTCCGATATCACTCCAGTTGAGTATGTCACTTTGAGCGACGGAAGTTATCGTTTCCCGGATTTGCCTCCTGGTAATTATAAAGTCCATTTTGAATCGCCTGCGTTGACCACCCCAGGTTTCGATTGGATCGGCGGGCGTCGTGATACAGATCGCGTTCCAAATCAAATTTCTGTAAATATTGTTGCCCCTGGAGATGTCCAAGCAACGGCTCGCAACTTCTCCGTGCTTGGAGTTTCGCCGACTTATGCGAACTTGATGGAGAACATGTCGTCAAGTATCTATGGCAAGTACCCAGGCATCCAGAACAAAGGCTTCTATGCTGCCGTGGGTGCAGACGGTAAAGCTTCTTGGAGCATCAAGAAAGATTCGTTTGGTGGCTCATTGTTTGGAGAGATAGTCCTAACAAATGACAAGTCACAAGCGATTGTAACCCGCGTCAACGCCAACCACGAAGTCTTTTCGGCTGTGGTTCCCAGAAACCGGCTCGTGCGAGTGAATGACGACAGCGGAAATGTTTTGTTGCGTGTCTTGGCGGACGTCAGCGATTTGACTTTTGCAAAAGTGGATTTGGCGAACCCTCCGAGTTACAATGCTCGGGAATACCTCAAATCGGTAGAAGCCGTTTTTGCTCAAGAAAATTGGTAAACAAAGTACCAACAGCGTTCCTAACGCTCTAATCCAATTTCGAACGGACCTGACGTTTTCATAAAGATGTCAGGTCCGTTTTGCATTAGTTGGCGAACTGAATGCTTCGGTATAGATCGAGGTCTTGCCGTGCACCCAGCAATGCAAAAACATCTCGAATTTGAGACCGTCTTGTCTCGGCATAACTTATCGTTCGAGACAAATGACGTTTTGATCCCAAAACATAATAGTTTGGCTCGCCCGTAGCGTATTGCCAACCCGCGAATGTGGATAAAGCGCGGTCCTTCGTGACGATGCTGTCCTGACGCGTATAGTGGGGCGAATTGACAAGCGAGCTTGCGCAGAAATCCCAATTGGGAATGCTTGATTCGCAAGCCAAAACCTCGTCGCAAACGATGTTCAGCGTGGTATCGTCAGGTTGAGAGAACCGGATGACAAGTTGCATTTCTGCTGTTCGCCCAATCGATTCAACTCCGAGCGTTTCCACAAAGTAACCGTGCCCTGAGTTTTGCAATGCTCCTTTTAGTTGCGCGAGATCCTGAGCAGCTTCCAATGGTTGTGTTACAGGAATGCCCCAAATTAGCTTGAAAGGACTATCTGGAGTGACAGAGTTGAGAATGGACCGAACCGTGTCGCATGTTACTTTGTTTGAACCGAAGACGAGCAGAGCCCGCTTCGGCTGTTCGCCAGCTTTCAATTTCCACTTGCGGTAGCAGCGAAAGCTGGCCTCGCCTAAATCCGATTCGCCGATCGCGATTCCTCGACCCGGTCCTAATCTTAGCCTATCATTTTCCAATCCAGAACAATCCAGAACGATATCGGCTCTTGCAATCCAGGGCCCCCTGCTCTTCGATTCTATGACGAGACGAAACTCATCGTTCGCTCGCTCCTGTAAATCTTGATCCTGAAAGCCCTGGCAGCGAAGTCGTGAAATGTCGACGACTCGGCTATGGACATGGACATCGTCGTATAAAAGGTCGGTGCGCGCCAGCGGCAATAAATACTCTTGGCAAAATGCACGATGACTCAAGAACGTGTTTGGCTCGACGGAAGGCAATTTCCCCGATTGAGCTTGCAACGCAGCGAGTCCAAGCGGCGAAACACACTCAGAATACGGTTCGGTCATGATGAATTCATCTAAATCAACGTATCGCTGAGCAACCTTTGCTTTGTCGAACAACATGATGTTGTATCCCAAGAATCGTGCGTACAAAGCCGCTTCGATTCCAGTCGCACCCGCACCGATAATGGCAATGGTTGCTGGCGATTCGACTTCGGGGTCCCAGCTCATTATCTATTCCATTCCTAATCGAGAGTTTTGTGCGTGATCCAATGAGGCATTTGTTCTGACCGCCCAGAGCAAATTATTTAGCGCACGTTATTTATCGCGAGCTCGAGGTGTTTCCCCGAACGACCCGAAAGGGCTCGATGTTCATGGGAAGTGTTTCTCCGCGTATCATGCAGCAAATGATTTTGGCAGTGCCGGTGGATAAGTGCAATCCGTGTCGGAAATGCCCCGTCGCGACATAGCCATTCTCAAAACTCGGAATTCGACCGATGTACGGCATCCCGTCGATGGTTCCGGGTCTAAGTCCTGCCCAGGATTGCTCAACAGTTGTAGATTGCAGCTTGGGTAACCAACGAGTAGCCCATTGGCAAAGATCATCCAGGATAGGCTCGGTCGTGTTTTTTGCGAAACCCACTTCTTCTTCACTGGAACCTACGAGAATTCGGCCATCATCGCGAGGCACTAAGTAACGATTGCCTTCGTTGATAATTCGCTTGAGTAAAACGTCACGCGAATGGTAAAGCACCATTTGCCCGCGAACTGGGAAGACTTCTAACTTGATTCCAAAAGGTTCCGTGAGCGCACGGCTCCAAGCTCCCGCCGCAAAGCAAAAATGAGCTGCAAATATCTTATTACCATTCAAGTGTGCTGCAGTGAATTTTTGATTGTCGAACTCAAATTGAGTTGGTTTGACGTTTTCAAAAAACCGAACGCCCATAAGCTCGCATGCGGCTCGTAACGCCTTCAGGTGGCGGGGATTTCGGATCTGGCATTCTGCCGGTAAGTGCCACGCAATATTCTCCAAGGCCGACTCTGTGGCCAAATTGGGCTCCATTTGCCGCAGTTCATCTTTCGAAAGACG
>JANMNK010000367.1:0-6240 GCA_031373875.1 Pirellulaceae bacterium
CGCGCGAACGAGCGCGATTTGCAAAGATCGTGTCGCGAGGCCTAGTTCCAGTTGTCAATCTTCAAGTCATTTGGGGACGGCAGACCGTTGCCATGTTCCGAAAACTGCTTCAAACTCAGTAAAAACGTCGCCCACTTCATGCTGCAATGTGCTGTGAATTCGACCGCTTCGCGCCAATTGCTGTGACTGAAATTCACAATCGAATATTCACCTTCTTGCTTGAGACCGAATGTGACCTCAGTCCCAATCCATTCTGCAGGTCCAGACTCAAACAACCAATGAACGTGACAATCAGGCTGAAGCGAGACAACCCTGATTTGCATCGAACCCATTTCCATCCCGTCGATGCTCAGGAATCGCGATTGAAACGTTCCGCCAACTTTCGACTCGCCAGTCACTTCACGAGTCCACCAACTGGCGACACCTTCCACGGTCGCGAGTGCTTCGTACGCCGTTGCCATCGGGGCTTTGATTCCAATCCGATGAATGATACTTACGGAGCTATTCCTGTCTTTTCTGGATACTGCATCACGAGCAGCAATTAGCTTGTTGGTTTCTTCATCAGCGGGGCGAATTTCAAATGGCCCAACCTTCACACCAGGATGCTGCGACATCAACGCGATGGCGTGATTCAAATCGCGGGCTTCCAACAGAAGTATTCCTCCGAGCATTTCCTTCGTCTCGGCGCACGGCCCATCGGTGACATCGACCGAGGCATTCTTCATCCGCAGTGTCACGGCATTTCTCGCAGATTGCAGCGCTTCGCCACCAAGAAAGTGCCCGCCTCGCCGCAGTTCATCGTCGTAGGCAAAACATTCCTCCATCATTCGCTGGCCTTCAGCCTCAGACAGTGCCATATACTTAGATTCCGTAATGAATCCCAAACAAACAAACTTCATCTCATTTTCTCCCGCTAAAGTCGACGAATATCGTCTCCGTTTTGGTAATAGTCGAGTTGCGAACGCGAGATTCGACTTCGTGCTCAAAAATTCTTTGCGAAATCGAAGAACTCTGACATCGCGGTCGTTTCCTACGCAAAATATGCAGCCACGGGCGTCACCACATCGCAGGATTTGCGGGGCTAAAGGACGCGAAAGATCTCAGCGGTTCCCTTGAAAACGCTCCATTATTTCATGGGTTATGAGTCGCGCGTCGGCCGTTTTGCATAGATAGATCTGGGAGGGATGCCATTTCGGTTCCCTCGAAGGTCTTTCCATGGAGGCAGAACCATCGACGCTTACTCTCTCGACTCTCTTCCCGCTGACGACGGAATACCACGCGATCCGGCATCGGTTCGCTTTCGATCCGTCGCGGAAATTATGCGTCGAGGTATTCGCCGATGCGTGGCTGCAGACTGTGACTTGATCGATGAATCAAGCGAGAGTTCGGCGCAGGAAAAACCTGTTTTGAACAATCTTGGAGACTCTTTACCCGAGCCGCTTGATTTCGTTTTCAACAAACCCCTCTCTGTGTCGGACGTCTCCAAAACGCTGGGTTTTGGCGACGGTCAAGACATTCAGAACGGAGGTAGTTTGTGAGCATCGAAGAGAGACACAGTGACATCGCGGCGCTGTTGGCCCGAGGTGTGATTCGAGTCAAAAAGCAGCCATTGGTCGCCAAGGCAATCGAATCGCACATGCCAAACGGACACTCGCATCACTCAGATCCATCGCCGGACAATGGCAGCATGCAGCCAACCGAGGGAATTCAGGACTCGGTAGTTTTGGAAGATCCAGTGCAATTCGGAGGTGACCAATGAGCCCAAACATAACTATTGAGATCGCCGAGTTGCAAGACAAGACGGTCAGTCAATTAGTCAAACGCTACGAACAGGTTTTCGGCGAAGAATGCCGCACCCGCAATAAACAGTATTTGATCCGCCGCATCGCTTGGCGATTACAAGCGAACGATGAAGGTGGGCTTTCTAGAGCGGCCATCAAGAAGGCGGAAGAACTGGCTGTCTACGCCGACACGCGATTGACCGCTCCACGCAAACACAGCAACGACGGCGTTAAACTGGTGGTGCGAGAACCGACCGCGTTTGTCGATTGGGACCCGCGATTGCCTCCGCCGGGCAACATCGTGGAGCGGCAATACAAAGGCCAGATGATCCGCGTGATCGTATTGCAGGAAGGATTTGAATACGAGGGCCGGCGCTACCAATCGCTCACGGCGATCGCGAAAGAAGTCAGCGGCACTCACTGCAATGGATTCTTGTTCTTTCGACTTGGGAGGAAATCATGAGCAAACAGCCATCTACACGTCCAAGAACGATTCGCTGCGCGATCTACACTCGCAAGTCGACCGAAGAAGGACTCGATCAACAATACAACTCGCTTGATGCACAGCGCGATGCTGGCGAAGCTTACATTCGCAGCCAAACGAATGAGGGATGGGAACTCGTGCATGATCGATACGATGACGGTGGTTTCTCGGGTGGCAACATCGAACGACCGGCGCTGAAGCGGCTGATGGAAGACATTCAGGCCGGCAAGATCGACTGCGTGGTCGTCTACAAGGTCGATCGACTCAGCCGTTCGCTGCTCGACTTCGCTCGGGTGATGGAAACGTTTGATAAGTACAGCGTTTCGTTCGTATCGGTAACCCAGCATTTTAACACGACGCATTCGATGGGTCGGTTGACGCTGAACATCCTGCTTTCATTCGCTCAATTTGAACGCGAGATCTTCGGCGAACGCATTAGAGACAAGTTGGCGGCACAATGTCTTCGGGGCCATTGGACCGGTGGCTACCCCGTCCTCGGCTACGACGTCGATCGCAGCGAACGAACGCCGAAGCTGGTGATCAATGCCGAAGAGGCCACCCAAGTTCGCCGCATCTTCTCGCTCTACCTAGAGCTCAAAAACCTGCTTCCTGTCGTCGAAGAACTCGACAAGCGTGGCTGGACAAATAAGTCGTGGCATTCCAAGAAAGGGTTACCCAAGGGCGGCCGACAGTTCGATAAGTGCAGTGTGCATTCTTTGCTGACAAATCCAATCTACTGTGGAAAGATCAAACACAAGACCGATCTCTATCCAGGACAGCACCAAGCAATCGTCGATGATGAAATCTTCGAGCGTGTTCATGCACAACTAAAAGAGAACGGTTTCAATCGTGGAAATCGATTGCCAAGCAAGCATGGTGGTCTGTTGAAGGGGCTGATTCGTTGTCCCAATTGCAATGTAGCGATGGTCCATAATATGACTAAGCGAAACTCGATCGTTTACCGTTACTACACCTGCGTTCGTGCCATCAAACGCGGACGACAGTCGTGCAAGCATCCGTCGCTGCCAGCGGGCGAAATTGAAGCTGCTGTAGTGGATCAGATACGATCGATTTCGAGAGACACGGGGCTTCGCGACGAAATCATTCGCCAAGCTATGCAGGCCACGCAGCAAGGAAAGGACGAGCTTGCGTCGCACCAGACTCAGCTTACTCGGCAACTCACGCGCGATCATAGTGAGATTCGGCAACTTGCTCTCGACCAACAACCCAGTAGTTCGATCTCTCATCGGATGGCGGATGTTCAAGAGCGAATTGAGGAGGCAGAGCTGAAGCTGTCCAAGGTGAATCGCCAGCTCTTGGACTTACGAAAGCAAGAGTTATCCACGCAAGAAATCGAAGAGGCACTTATCGATTTCGATCGGGTGTGGGTTGCATTAACCACGCGCGAGCAATCACAATTGTTGGCATTGTTGGTCTCGAAGGTCGAGTTCGATCAAAGCGACTGCACCATTTCCATTTCATTCCACTCAAGCGGCATCGAGTCGCTTGTACAACAAGCCGAGGAGGTTTAATGGTCACCATCAAACGCAAGCTCAACATCAGCATCGCAACACGCGGTCGGATTGTGATTCGGCCCATGGACCCGAACGCCGAACCGCAAGGACCGCGACCGACGGGGCGCGTGCCTCGCATTTCTAGGTTGATGGCCCTCGCCATTCAGTTTAACGAGATGCTTCGAACTGGCGAGGCATCCGATATGATCGAACTGGCTCGTCGAGGACATGTGACCCAGCCTCGAATTAGTCAGATTATGGCTCTCAATCAACTCGCTCCGGATATCCAAGAGGCACTGCTCAACCTACCAGCCACGTCCGGCAAGCCCGAGATCCACGAAAAGCGATTGCGACCGATCACAGCCATGCTCCGCTGGGACGATCAGCGGCTGGCGTGGATGCAGCTTCTTGACCAAATCGGGCTCTGTTTGGCTGGCTTGGAAGAATCTGACGTTTTGAAATGAAATGCGTTTTATGCCGATTTCTACGAGGAAAGGAAGAATTTTCTGAAAATCTCTGAAAGCTCGTGACCGAACGTGTCAAGGCTGTCGCGTTCAATACTTCTACTACTGTGCAAAGCTAGCAAATCGGAGACGCTGGTCTAAACAAGTCCCAAGGATGCGTTTCGTTATGAGTGGAAATTTGATCGCCCATGGCTACTTACAACCCCAAACAACTCGGTGAACCAGAGATCATCCGAGAAATCAACCCGACCATCCTCTATGCATGCTTGCAGCCGTTCGAAGCGTACCTTCGCTCGCGTGGATTGGTAATTAGAAGGCAAAGTCGCAACGACCAAGCCGATGTCGAGAAACTCGCGGAAATCCTATCGACGCCCAGCATGAAGACACCGCAAGCATTGCTCAATGCCGTCTACTATGTTGAAGAGATGGCGACGCCAATGGCTGCTGATTCCTTACTGGCCTCGGCATGTCAAGCAGGCATGTCGTTCGACGAAGAAGAAAGACACACACTTGCGGACATCGTAATGCAAGTCTGGTTGTTCGATTCCAAGATCGTCGAAGCGCAGCACGCTTGGCATACGTGGAAGGCTCCACGACGGATGGAATGCTTTCAGCCGATCAACCAAGTGGGGATCGCCCCGCAGGCGATTACCGAAGAGAAATTGAACCAAGCGATCCATGACGCTGGCGACTGGTTCGCAAAGCAGAACCGTGGACGCAAGCTATTCATGACACCGAGACTCTCTAACAATCAAATCCAAATAAGCATTCGACGCGGTGAGCCTTTCCGTCGAATCCAGACAATTGATGAGAACGGAGTAGGCACGATCACTTTTCGCGAGGCACGCAAGGACTCGATGGTCTATGACATTAGTGACGAGGTCTTGATGCTAAACTCAAGCATGAAGAAGTCGTATTCAATCTACTGTCGAATCTTTGGAACTTTGTTGTATGACGATCCGAATCATTTTGGCGTCTTCACGCGATACACCTTGGCTCCACTCTCGGAGCTTGGCGAGGATGCCTTGTCGCCGGGTGACATCGAAGCGATCGAAGAAATCGTACTGCTCAATTACCGAGTCCGCATGGGTGGCCCATTCAATCGATATGTCATTCACGGTGCGGACGATTTCTTTGCCGACCTCAAGTGGCGTGGCGGCTTGTTCCAGTCGGAAGGGACTCTCGATCGCGCAACATTTCGGATCAAGTATCGTGGTGTCAAAGCACATCGTGTCCTCACGGTTTATGCAGGAAATGCGTCATGTTACAAGCGAGACGAGAACGCGCATGCCTCAGAGCAATGGTTGCTGTTGCGCAACTTTGTCATGAAGACTGGTGCTAGAGCGGAAAAAGGAGCGGAGAAGGATGACCAAGCTGTGGCGGGTTATTGAGGAATCGCCATTGCTCATGGATGTCAAGGATGTTTGGCGTGAGCGGCTCGGAACGGAGTTCGAGCCGCTAACCCGCCTTCTTGAAGCGACGAGCATTGTCGCGACGAGATTGCCAGGTAGTAATCCGTGGTCATCGTTTAAGGTCGTTTCGAACGATGGAGGCTTTATTGCGTTCTGTGAGAAAACGGGTGGATCCCGGGAGGTTCCGCGCGTCGATGTGATGTGCCATCAGCTAAATAGCCGGCAACTCGCATCGGAGTTAAATGCTGCGCTTAATCTAAGCCGAAAGCCGGAATGGCTGGACAATAGTCGTCGAGTGTGGTTCCTGGGCAACTTGTCGCTGGAGCTTCAATCGCAGCCTGTCTATCTGTCGCTGCACTCTGCGAGTGATTTGATCACAGAATCGCTACACACTGCGGCTGGCCACGCAAGATCAACATTTCTACTGTTGGATCTCAATAGCAAACGACGTGACCAGAGATTTTCTGCGAGCGCCAAGATTGTCGATTGCAAGCCGGTGCAAATCGACCAGCTCATTAGCGTAACCGCCGAAGGACGGTTGCTGGCCCAGTCAAAATCGCGTGAGCTCATTGCGTCGGTACTGGG
>JANMNK010000399.1:0-7969 GCA_031373875.1 Pirellulaceae bacterium
CCGAGGCCCACTGGAAGACCATTCGCTCATACTCGAGATCAAGAGCGCTAGAGAACTCAGAAGGAGCAGGCAAATTCGCCAAATGTATCTGGGCCTCACTACCATCGCGTCCCAAGGAGCGAGTGGCTTTCTGCGTGAGCATGTCGACTGCAGCATTTCGAGTGATTCGCAACAGCCAGGCACGGAAACTGCTGCGGTTATCGCGCTCGAGCCAGCTAGAGATCGAACTGGCAACCGCCATGAAAACTTCCTGGACCAGATTCTCGGCATCTGCCGCTTGAAAGCCACGGCTCGTAGCGACGTTAAAAACCACGGGGCCATAGATCGCCGCGAACTCGTCCCATGCAGCCATATCTTCTGCGTCTTGAAGTCGCAGAATAAGGCTGGCTCGGGTTAGTTCGTGTGTTGGTTTCATGACCGCGTCGTTTAGAGGGCTATGTTCGCTTCTAAAAGCAAGACTGAATCAGGAATCGAAATCTTGCGCGAGGCGAGAATATTTTTGCAGATTTCTCCTAAATCGTCTTCTGCTAAATGAGCACAAGCCTTCCTTGGCTCTCCCAACAAAACTCGTTTTACAGCGTTTTTCCCAACTCTGTCGATCTCGAACCAGAAAAGTTCGCGACCTCGAGCACCTCGCGACCATTGGTAACGTCAGCCAACCACGTATCGCGCAAATCCTCAGCCCAACGATGCTCGCCCCTGAAATCCAAGAGACGATTCTCTTCCTGCCACGCCTGTCCGAGGGAAAACCAACTATCTCCGAAAAGTCTCTCCGTAAATTCACCATGCTCGACGAGTGGGAGGAGAAGCGAAAAAAAATCTGGGAAACAATGATCATATTAATCCAACCCTGAAACAACTGATAACAATAGGTAGCCATCGCTGGCGGCAGGTCTGAATTTACGGATGCACGCAATGATGAACCCTTCGATCACGATAGCCGTATATCACCAGCTATCTTGAACAACTCCATTTTTGGAAAATAGAATCCGATGCTTCGTCCAATCTTCGTTTCGCTTATCAGCGTTTCGCTTGCTATTGCAGGCTGCACGAGTCAGAACGCTTCAAACAAAAAAGCAGATGTTTCGACTGCCACTGCTGCAATGCCTACTACAACAAACTCGAAGCAAAACTCTGCCACACCGTTGCAAACTCAAGATCTGGCGGCGGGGGAAACGCTTGTCATTGAGGTCGACTCAAGTGCTAAAATCGGTGGTGTCGTGCGCAGTATTTTTCAGGATACGCGTGGGGTGCTGTGGGTAGGTGGCGAAGGTGACCTGTTTCGCAACGATGGAAAAGTTCTGACCAGTTACGACATTAAGGATGATCAGGGTAAGGGAGTAACGATTAAGCGCATTATCGAAGACAAGGAGGGAAATATCTGGTGTGGAACTAACGGCGGAATTACCCGAATTGATGGAAAATCATTTACGAGTTTTGGTGAAGCACACGGCCTAATCAGCCACGATGTTTGGAGCATTGCTGCAGACGCCAACGGGATGATATGGGTCGGGACTATTGAGGGCGTTTCTCAATTCGACGGGAAAGCGTTTACTAAATTTGCACTTCCGGAAGCAGAGCCCGATCCTACGAGAGGCGTTACCAGCGGCAAGATTGTGCCTTGCATTACGGTGGATCGCAAAGGGCAGGTGTGGTTCGGTACCAATGGAGGTGCGTACAAATACGACGGCCGGGCTTTGACGAACTTTTCAGAGAAGGACGGCTTGAGCAACAATGCAGTAAGCTCAATCATCGAAGACAAGTCAGGCAACATATGGTTTGGAACGACGCACAAAGGGATTTGTCGCTATGACGGTAAAGTGTTTACCAATTTTACCGAAGATGGAATCGTCGATGGCAATGAAATTTGGTGCGTTCACGAAGACCAAGTTGGAAACATTTGGTTCTCTGGTAAGCGATTCGGTGTGTACCGCTACGATGGTATCTCTTTTACTAAGTTCGATGAGAAGGATGGACTCATCACTCCCGGCATCATGTGCATCTGTGATGACGAAAAGGGGCGGCTTTGGCTTGGCGGTGTGGGAGGTCTCTTCTGGTACGACGGCGAGTCCTTTTTCAACGTTAAGAAAGACGGTCCTTGGAAGTGATTTAAATACAGTAAAGAAGAAGCTTTTTCCTGACTATACCACGCAACAGGCCGGTCGCCACGGATCACACGCCTGATAGTCCTTGCCATTCGATGCGACAAACTGCTACGAACCGGCAAATTTCGCGACCTCGAGCACCTCGCGACCATTGGCAACGTCAGCCAACCACGCATTTCGCAAATCCTCAGCTTGACGATGCTCGCGCCCCCGATATTCAAGAGATCCTCCTCTTCTTGCCCCGCCTGTCCGAGGGAACACCAGAAATCTCCGAAGAGTCTCTCCGCAAAATCACGATGCTCGATGACTGGGAAGAGCAGCGAAAGACATGGAGAGAAATGGGCTTTTCGAATCTATTTCAAAATGCATGAAACGAATCGGCAAAACCGTTACCCACTTCTATGCATCGAAATATCCAACCGTCGCGAGCTAGTGATTGAAAAACGGGTTGGAATCTAACCCAGGACGGTTCGTCATTGTGCATGAAGGCAATTCTTTCCAAGCCGACAAGCGTTGTCATTTTTCCCGCACGTTTCGCCACTTTTGCCGCAATCAGTGGATCGCACCGAAACTGGGAAATACAATTAGTTGCAGCGTTTGGTCGATGCAACCACTGGCTTTACGAAATCCGATCAAATCGCCGAAGTTTCCTGGACAGAAGTAGTTATCGTTCCTAACATTTTTACAACTAATCTGCTAAAATCTCGGCTTGGCGTTTCATTCGTATTCATCGGATTTTTAGATCGATACGCTTCCTCCCGAACGCGCCAGTTGAAATTGAGGAGCGAAGAGCAGATCAGATCGCGGTTTATACCCGACAGTCAGTTTAGCGCCGGTCCGAATGAGGTAAAGAAATAACTCTTTCGCGAAGGCCTAAGAAACTGCCCGAAAACTTAATTTACAAACGATGGACTTACCTATCCAAGCGGAAATCGAGTTTGTCGCGAACGGAATATGCATGTCACGCACCAAGGCAATTCACATTACACAATGGGCAGATGAACTCCCTGCTCGGTCAAAACTGCCCTTGCTTATACGACGACTTATTCGTCGGATATGCCCGACCGCGAAGATCGATTTTCCGGCTGATGAACAAACTCGCCGTCCGGGCTTTGATGGCATCGTCTCTGTTTCACAAGGTAATCAGTACGTCCCAACCGGGAACTCGGCCTGGGAAATGGGAGTTGATCTAAATCCGAAAGCGAAGGCCAGTTCTGATTTTGAAAAACGAACGACTGGAAAGAATGCTACGTCTGACGAAGAACAAGAAGACACCGTTTTTGTCTTTGTCACACCAAGAGTATGGGATATTAAATCGCGAACAGAATGGATCAACGAAGCCAAAAAGGACTCAAAGTGGAAAGACATAGTCGTTCTAGATTGTAACGATTTAGAGCAATGGTTGGAGTTGGTCCCTAGTGTTGACCACTGGATTACGAGATGCATCGGAAGAATCCCAGTTGACGGCGTTGAAGAACTATCGAACCACTGGGAAAACCTTCGAGCAATTTCAAATCCGGCATTGAGTCCCTCTGTTTTTATCACGTCGCGGGGCGAAGCAGTAGTAAAACTGGAGTCTTTTCTCTGTGCGGACGCAAGTTCGTTTCATATTCGGACACTCGGTTACGACGATGGTGTGGACTTCTTAAGTGCGATTCAGGCTCGACGCGTCGAAGAAGACGAGAGGTACTTGGAGAATTGCTTGATCGTTTCTTCTCCCTCGGCATGGCGCGAACTTTGCCATTCTCGCGAGCCACTAGTTCTAATGACGAATTTACCGCTATCGAATACTGACATTGCTTATGCAGTACGAAGTGGGCACCATGCCGTGTTGGAGGCGCCACGTGCGATTTCTCGCGATCTCCATTCATGCTACGAATTGCCGCGTCAAGACTATCACAACGTAACGAAAGCTCTGGAGGAAAGTGGATTCGACGAACCGCGAGCACGCGCGATAGGACGGTCAAGTCATGGTAGTTCCAGTATTTTGAAGCGATTGCTACCGGATCACCCTAGCGCGCGGTTCCCTGATTGGGCTTCTGATGTGAACAAGCACAACCTTGCGCCCTATACTTTGATCGGTGGATGGTTAAACGTAAACCCGTCATCTGAAACTCCGGAGTTCGGATCAAGGTCGCCATTAGACCTGGAAATTGCTGCGGAAATCACTTCGCATTCGGGAGAAGAACAAAACCTAATTATCAATCGATGGTCCAGAACCCACGAACCGCTGTTCGTTCAGTTCGGAAAAAGTGTCTTACTGGTTTCGCGTGAAGATACTTGGTACTTGCTTGGCGGTTCGCTGACTGCGGAACATGTAAAGAGTTTCCATGACCTCGCTGTCCTTGTTCTCTCAGAGGATGATCCAGCGCTAGAAATGCCTCAGGAAGATCGTTGGAAGGCGAACATCTACAATAAAGTGAAAGCGTCATCCGCCGAAATACAGAACGGGTTAATTGAATCGCTCGTCCTAATGAACACGTACGGTACGGTTGATCCGCCTCGAGCAAATGTGGATTTTGGTGCAACAGTAAAATCGGTGTTGACCGACGTGCTTCCCATAAACGCTAAATGGCAAAGGTGGGCTAGTCTTAGTCATAGTCTCTCTACTCTAGCCGAAGCTGATCCCGACTACTTCCTAAACTGTGTCGAAACGGATTTGGCGTCTGATGATCCCGAGCTGCCAAAACTGTTTCAGGACAAAGCGCATAGTGTTTTCGGTGGGGCAATTCACTCGCATTTGTTGTGGGCGCTTGAAACAATGTGCTGGAGTCCAGACTGGCTACCTCGCGCAAGCTTGTCATTCGCCAAACTCGCACGCTTTGATCCCGGAGGGACATACGCGAATCGACCTGCAAACAGTTTGACCAACGTTTTCCTAACTTGGCTCCCGCACACAAAAGCTACAAAGGAAAACTGCATCGCTGTGTTGCAACAAATTTTAGCCTTCGAGCCGGAGATAGGCTGGGCATTGTTGAAATCGTTGTTACCGGGGGGTGGTTCGTCGACAACGTCAGGAACAGAAATGCCGCGTTGGAGAGATTGGGCAAATGGTTGGACCGGACGTGTCGATTCCGAGTACGAAACGATGGTCGCGGCTTTAGCGATTGATTTCGCAGCAAACGACTGCTCCAAATGGTTCGACATTACTCCTGGTATCTTATTCGTAGATCGCACGACAACCGAGAAATCACTCACTGCGCTTGAGGCTCTGGCCGCTGAAGGCCATGACGAGCATAATCGTATGCCTCTTTGGGAGACGATTCGACAAGCGTTGATCGACCATCACGCAAATTCCAACGAAGAGTGGTTTCAACGGATCGCCAAGGTTCGGGACGCGATCGAGCCTATTGATGTAGTACTAAAGCATGCTTGGCTGTTCAGTAATAACGCCGATTTGGCATATATTAGAGACGACACCATATCGGACTGGCATGATGCGTTAGGCAGGGATCGCAACCAGGCTCTTAAACTGATCTGCGAACAAACAGGTGCTCAGGGAATAGAGCGGCTTTTGAAAGTGGTGGAATGTGGCGGCACAATTGGCTGGATACTTGGTGCAAATAAGTTAATTACGGCACAAGATATTCGTTTCCGTGAGAGATTGAATTCTGATTCACCAAACATTTGTGACTTTGCACGGAGCTACGCCATTGGCGCATTCCAAGCGAGTGGGTTCGATTTTTTGACTGATCTTCGCGTGGAAACATGGACGGAGAATGAACTTGCCGCTCTTGCAACCTGCTTTCCATTCAATGAAAAGACTTGGGAATGGCTTGAGCAACTAAATCTTGGAGCTCTAAATCAGTATTGGAAAACTGTACGTCAACAGCCTTGGAATTTGTCAAAAGCAGATTTTTTAAAAGCAATCTCGGAGCTCTTGGCGGTTGGTCGTGGCACTGATGCGATCGACACGTTGTACGGCGCTTCTCGTTCAAATGACATCGAAATTGGAACTGATGTAATCGCAGGCGTGTTGGAATCGGCAGCGATAATCAACGTTCAAGGCGAATCTAGAGGGCGCAATGTCCGATACGAGTTGCAAGAACTTTTTAGGAAACTCCAGGGAGAGGCGACGTTTCCCGAGGATCGTCTTGCGAAGCTAGAGCTCACCTACCTCGGCATTTTCGATTCCGCTCACCAAAGAATGAACGGGATGGATGCTCGTCCAACCGCGTTGACGAAAACTTTTTGGAAAGACCCAGACTTCTTCGTTTATCTTGTTGTCGCGGCCTACAAGAGTGAGGACCATCATGCCGCACCACCAACCGAAGAACAGCGACTAGTTGCTAGGCGCTCATATGATGTTTTGGAAAGTATTGAACACCTCCCTCATAATGCATCCGGCGAAATCGACACTGTGGCTTTCGATAAGTGGGTAACAGATGTTCGTAACAAGCTTACAAAGTTGAATCGATTGCGAATTACGAACTCGCTTATCGGCCAAATCATCGCGCGATCAACATATTCCGAAAACGAGGATTGGCCAGAGATAAGACTAGCTGCCTACATTGAGCAAGTTGCCGATGATAACCTCTTGCGCGGATTCGTTACGCAAGTAGTGAATCTTCGTGGAGTAACTTCCCGAAGTCCAACGGATGGCGGACAACAGGAACGCGACTTGGCGGCACGTTACAAGCAACTTGCGGACCGGATACGACCACATAGCGTCAAACTCGCGGTTGCATTTACGAAGCTTTACGAAGAATACTTGCGTGAGGCAAAGCAAGAGGATGAAGAGGCTCAACGCTCTAGGTGGGGCCGATGAGTTTCGCTGATTATAAAGAAGCACTTTTAGACCATTCTAAAGATGAACAGGCGATACTCGATCGTTTCTTCCATACGGGGCAATCCTATTGTTTTCTGGGCGGATCACCCGACGAAGAATCAAATCTAAAAAGGGAAACTATCAGTGCATTGAGAAGCAACTTTGGTGACAAAGTGTCAATCAATTTGGAGTTGCACCCAATGCAACTTGTGATTTGCGGAAGCGGTCATCTCGGCTTCTCGCCTACACCGGGAGAAAAGCTTGGACGGCCTTTTGATTCACGAAAATCTGATATTGATATTGCGATTGTTCACGAACCATTTTTTGAGCTTTGGTGGAGTGAAATCCGCAAAGCTGATCAAGATGCGATGACTAAACGAGATACGGTTGTTGAGAACATATTTAATGGCTTTATTGACCCCCAATACGTCAATAGAGCAACCCGTATCGGTGAAGTATGGTGGGAGACATTTGGAAAGATCGAAACAAAACGTGCGAAGGGAGTTCGTGGAAGGCTTTACAAGCATCATTGGGCGATGCAGCAATACCATCTAAACGCGATCTTGGCTGCGAAGTCTCAGCTGGAAGGGCGCGTGGCTTGACTTCGATCTGATCTTCAATGTGAGTGGCGGATTATCTAAAACGTCGCCACGTGATGATCGGCTACTTCGGTCACGTCATCTAACGCAACTTGGTAGATTTCCATCGATGCTGAAGTTGGACAATCCGACGCTTCAACCAGTTCTGCCAAACAGACGGCGGTGAGGAAAACCTCGGTAGTCGCGGTATCTATTTGACAACGCGACTCCAGCAGTTGAAGCCCGGAAATGCTGGTTTCAAAATTTCATAAGGAGGGCGTGTCCTGAGCGGCAGGTCATCACCGTAAATGACGTCGTTCTCGTACACCGAAAACATTTTATATTAGTGTTTCGGCGAGTTTGTCCCATTGCCTTTGGCGTCACGAATCAACGCATTCCGGACGTCCCCAATCCGCACCGGTCACCCTCTACCGGTTGCAATGAACTCGAATATGCGGCGATGCACTGTCGTGTAATCGTCGTGATCAAGATCAATGGCTGCCCATTCGCTCTTGTCG
>JANMNK010000424.1:0-11105 GCA_031373875.1 Pirellulaceae bacterium
ACTGCGATCACAAGAAAGCACAACTGGACGGAGTTCCGTCGACAGATTTCTCGGGGCATGAAGATCTCTTTATTTGTTATGGACGACAAGTTTATTTCACGATGTTCCCGTTCAGGGTGAAGGCTTTCGAGAATTATACAAGGGATAGAGAATCTGTTGGCATCTTGGGTAGTACATCACTCGTTTAGGGCCATTCCCGTCAAAGACTACGATGAACGGCGATTCGTTTTTAATCATTTAGGAATTAGTATACGGATGAATAATTCGCGGGAGCCAAAGCTCTATCATCTTGTAAGCGGTGAAGGTTAATGGGGGATGGGTTGCGTGTCAAAGTTTACTTGGTTGTTGCAAATCAACGTTGTTGTGGCGTAAAAATCCAAACGAACTAGAGAATGGGTTGTCGCAAAACGGGAACGAGCAAACTAGAATGGCCAGCCTTCCGATTGCTCGCGATGTGCGAGGACCTTCCTAATCCATTGACACCCTGCATCTGCTGGACAGTTGCACCAACCTGAGGCGAAGCCATGAGCGGTTCAGTTCGACTGAAGTTATTCATCATGATGGTTTTGGAATTCTTCATCTGGGGCGCGTGGCTTCCGTTGATCTTTGGTTATTTACCGGCCTTGGATTTCTCTTCAAGTAATCCGCCCGAGATTCTGGCTAACATTTTGCCAGCGTCGATCGCATGGCTTTTTTCTGAGCAGTCGTTGATTCTGAACGCATTCCCTTTGGCCGCGATTATTGGAATGTTCTTTAGCAATCAGTTTGCTGATCGCAATTTTTCTGCCGAACGTTTCTTGGCATTCAGTCATTTCGTAGGTGGGCTAGCCATTCTATCGCTTGGTTTTGTAACCAGTTTTTGGCCGTTCTTTGGATTGATGCTGCTTCACTGCCTACTGTATGTTCCGACAATCTCGATTACCAATTCCATTGCCTTTGCCCAGATGAAAGATCCGCAAAAGGAGTTTGGTATTATTCGCATGGGCGGAACGATTGGATGGATTCTGGCTGCATGGCCGTTTGTGTTTATTTTGGTTGACTGGCAAAAAGTTTCTGCAGCGAACCCACAAGGTTTTATCAATTGGTTGGGCGCCGTTTTCGGAACTCCTTTGACGGGTGATGCTCTCAACCAAGGAACACGTTGGACGTTTATTGTTGCTGGGGTAGCTTCAATCGTCTTGGCAGCTTACAGCCTCTTGTTACCACATACGCCGCCGCGAAAGCCAACCGCCGAAGAAATCGCAAAGGGCCAGTCGGGAAATTTGGCTTGGCTCGAGGCCGTGAAGTTGTTGCGGCATCCGTTCATTCTTGTGCTGTGGATTGTCACACTCATTGATGCGTTTGTACACAACTGTTACTTCAACTGGACCGGACGATTCTTGGGAAGTGAGACAGTCGGCATTCCTGGCAACTGGATCACGCCGGTGATGAGCATTGGCCAGATCGCCGAAATCCTCACTATGTTTGTATTGGGGGCGGTGCTAACGCGGCTCAAATGGAAAACAACGATGATCATCGGCGTTCTCGGCCATGCGGCGAGATTTGCGGTTTACGCTTGGCTGCCTGACTATCCGGCTCTTATCGTAATCGTGCAAATCCTTCACGGCATTTGCTACGCGTTCTTTTTTGCAACAGTCTATATCTTTGTAGATGAGTTTTTGCCCAAGGATGCACGCTCAAGTGCGCAAGGGTTGTTTAACGTCATGATCTTGGGCGTAGGCGCGTTACTTGCGAATGCGATTTGCCCGTACTTGATCGAAAATGTGTTTGTTGACGAAGCCAAGAACGTGGATTTCTTCCGGTTGTTCATGGTGCCATTCGGGTTGGCAATCCTCGCGGCGCTTATGCTGCTGTTCTTCTTCTGGCCACCGAATAAGAGCACGCCGGAAAAAGTTTATCACTGATCAAATTGAACATTTGCCCGCGAGAATGGCATACACAGCCGTATCGCATGAAATTGGCTCAAGCCTGCAACAAGATAATGAAATAGCCCGACACGATGCCCGTGTCGGGCTATTTTTGTTTGGCTCGCAATAAACTGAGATTCATTTCAGGTGGCGCGTGTGAAATCGATGACCATGACTTTGGTTTCGCTGCCAGGCGCAAATTCCATGTGGGTCACCATATCGTGATGGTCGTCGTCTTTAATCGTAAATACGGTTCGTTTTTTGCAAGGTTGCTTCGTTTCGGGATGTGTAAAGCTTGAGTGCATTTCCCAGGAACGCCCGGTCGAGTCGGCTTGGCCTTGTTCGAATTGCATCATCGTCGAAGCATTGTCGATCCAGAATCCTTCGTATCGCGCGTCGACTTTATTGTAACCCCAGTAACCCCGTCCCATGAAAGCTGGAAATGGTCCATCGGATTGGTCGCCGGTGTAATCTTGTTTCAGATAGGTTCCACCCACATCCCAAGAGTTGATCATGGTGCCAGTGGATTTGTGCGGCTCACCGGGACCCATGTAAAAGTAAACTTCGGCGCGAAAAGTTCCTGCCATCGGGGCAAGCAGTTTCATTTGGTCGTTGGCGGGAGAGACAGAGGATGAGGCGGACATAATAACCTCGTTTGGGATGACTGAGAAATTTTGCCTTTGAGGCATGATCGGACGATGAGACTCAATGCCAATCGCTTCTTGGCAGGCAATCTGGTTCGTTCGCAAGTATTGCGATTCCAGCCTATTGACTATGGCAAAGTTTGTCTCAAGAAAAAAGCCCCCAACCGTAAACTTGGCGATCGGCCGGGCCCCTTCTGGCCCTTCTGTCGTCAGATCACACCCAAATTACAATGCGAGTGTTTTGGGCTGCTGCTGTGTTGAGCAGTGGAAAGAGCCTCTTCCCCAAATCAATTCGCGTGAATCGATCGGGACCATCCGGCGATCGGGCATGAGTTCGCCAAGCTGCTTAAGGGCCGCTTCGTCCGTTTCGCGAAAGCCGAATTGAGGGACCAGGACAATTTCGTTGGCAATGTAAAAATTGCAATAGCTTTCCGGTACGCGTTGTCCTTGGATATAACGTGGAGGCGGGGTTTCGATCGGGACGATATCGAATTTTCGCCCGCGAGCGTCAGTACCTTGTCGCAACAAATCCAGTTGTTTGGCCAACGGCTCATGGTTGGAATCATCGGAGTTGCGACTAACAGCAGCGACAACTAGACCTGGACGGATAAAGCGCACTAACTGGTCGATATGGCTGTCGGTATCGTCGCCTTCGAGTGAGCCGCCGTCGATCCACAGTACTTTTTCGACAGCGAGCGCTTGTTGGAGTTCTTGTTCTATCTGATCGCGTGTCCAGCCAGGATTTCGCGCGGATGACATCAGGCAAGAACTGGTGGTGAGCAACGTTCCCTCGCCATCCGTCTCCAGCCCACCGCCTTCGCAAGTCAACGGCGATCGAAAATAGGTAGCGTCCACGGTCCGGCAGATTCGCTTGGCACCGACAGCATCACTATCGTGCGGATGGTACTTGTTGCCCCAAGCATTGAATCTCCAGTCGATTCCGCCAAGAGTTTTCCCGTCATCGCCCAAGACAAACGTTGGTCCAAAATCGCGAATCCAACAATCGTTGGTTGTGATGTGGTGCAGGGTGACATTTTCGCAATCGCCGATTGCTTCTTTGGCCAATGCCAGCGTGTGGGGCGGGCCGCCAAGTACATGAACATGCTCCACGTCGGCAAGTGTTCGAACCATTTGTTCGAACGTGGCTGGCACATGTTCGAATCGCCCTGGCCAGGTCGCCAAGTTATGGGGCCAAGAAATCCATGTCGCTTCGTGAGGATGCCACTCTGCAACCCAGCGAAAACCGCTGGCTGCTGCTGAGTTGGCGGGGCGATTTGGTTTTGCAAACGGCTGATTGGAATTGTGCTCAAAGGCCATACATTAATCTATCCAACGACGAGTCAAGTCTTGATAAGCATCGATACGGCGGTCGCGAAGGAATGGCCAGTGCGTCCGTGTGTTATCAATCTTATCAATGTGGCAAGGCACAATAACGATCTCTTCCAAGTCATGCGACGCGCGATAGAGAATATTCCCAGCCGGATCGGCGACGAAGGAAGCTCCCCAAAACTCAATCGAATCCTCCACTCCGACACGATTGGCTGCTCCAACAAATAATCCGTTGGCTATTGCGTGTGATCGCATCATGGTTTCCCAAGCTTCATGCTGGCTTTTGCCGTACTGTTGTTTGTCGGGAGCGTACCAACCAATGGCTGTCGGATACAACAGAATCTCGGCTCCACGCAACGCAAATAAACGGGCTGCCTCGGGGTACCATTGATCCCAGCAAACTCCGACTCCGATCTTGCCAAACTTGGTGTTCGCGATCGTGAAACCGGTGTCGCCCGGAGTGAAATAAAACTTTTCGTAGTACAACGGATCGTCGGGAATATGCATCTTGCGATAAAAACCGACTTGGGAACCGTCTGTATCGTAAACGACCGCCGTGTTATGGTACAAACCGTGTGCACGTCGCTCAAAAATCGAACCGGTAACGACGACCCCGTGTTTTTTGGCCGCTTGGCTCATCATTTCGCTCGTCGGGCCTGGAATAGGTTCGGCCCATTCGAATTGCGAATAGTCTTCAGACTGGCAGGGGTAGGGGCCAGTGAATACTTCTTGAAGGCAGACGACATTCGCACCTTTTTCGGCAGACTGCTCGACGGCTTCCATGGCTTTGTCAACATTTTCCTGCTTGTTCTTGGTGCACGTCATCTGCACTAAAGCTAGGTTAACGACTCGCTGGTTGCTCACAATTGCACCTCACGCCAAAATTCAGTTCTCAACACTCCCCGCAGGACCACAGTATGGCGGAACCACAGCATGTCCATTGATCATGATGCTAACAACCAAGCCATCCTTCGCAAGCCACCTGACGGCCTGTTCGTTACCGGTTCGAGCACGAACGTCGGAAAAACTTATGTTAGTCAGATTCTTATTCGTCAAAGAGTGGCGACAGGCCAGCGCGTTGGTGCGTACAAACCCGCCGCCAGTGGCCTTGCCGACGATCAACCATCCGATTTTGAATTGCTCTGGCAAGCCACCGGTCGCCGTCTGAGTCTCGACGCCGTCTGCCCCCAACGATTCCAAGCTCCGCTAGCACCATGCATAGCCGCCGAAAAGGAAGGTCGCCAAGTCGACGAAACGCTACTGGCCGACGGCCTAAGCATTTGGACCAATGAGTGCGATTTCGTCGTGATCGAAGGCGCTGGTGGATTGCTATCGCCAGTCGGCTGGCACTGTACCAACGCGGATCTCGCAGTGAAGTTCGCTTATCCGTTGATTGTCGTCGTAGCCAACGTGCTCGGAGCGGTGAACCAAGCATTGCTTACGTTGGCCTATGCTCAAAGTCGGGGCCTGCACGTGCGTGAATTGATCTTTTCTGATGTCGAGCCGACTTCAGACTGTGTTTTCGATCAGCATTTGCAGATGTTTCAAAACGCAGGACCGCGTGTTATCGATGAGCCACTGCCGCCGGTGCGCCATTTACGACATGGTGCTACAGAATTCACTTGACGCGCGTTAGAGTATGTCGAATGTCGTCGTATGCACGAATGAGTTCAGCATCCGTTGCGACATCCGATTCCGTTTTGCGTAAGGCATGCATGACAGTGGTGTGATCGCGACCACCAAAATATTCGCCGATCTGCTGCAGAGAATGGGATGTCAGTTGCCTTGCCAGCAAGATCCCCAATCCTCGAGCCCGCACGACGTTTGCTTTGCGAGTCTGCCCGCGCAAGTCGGATAATCGCACCGACATTAGTTTGGCGACGGCTTTACCAATTTGGTTCAAGTCGGGCACCACGGACAATTGCTGATGTTCGATAAGTCGATCAAGCGTCGACTCACGTTGGCGCTCGGGATCAACTCGCTGTTGATGTATCCATTGCAACAAGAGACCGCGCAAATGATACGCCGAAGTCAACTCGGGAAGCTCCTTCGCCAGTCGCATTTGTTCGCTTGCGTCCAAGTCGATCGACAATTGCTCGGCGAATTGGCGAATCAGTTCCACGCGGGCATCTTGGCCAGGAAAAGTCACTTCGATACACAGGCCTCCCATCAGCCTGCTGGTCAAAGCAGGTTTCATATCGCGAATATTGCCGGGAATTTTGGGGGACGTGACCAAGACAATGGAGTTAGCTTGTTTTAACGTATCCAGGGTGTGGACCAATTCGTCTTCGGCAAGCTCGCGACCGCTCAGTTCGTGAATGCCGTCGACTAGCAGTAATTCGGATTGGCGATGCTTGAGCCGAAAGTGCTCCATGTCGTCTGAATCGATTGCCAAAGCGAATTGACGAACAAAATCAATGCCGCTGGTGATCGCAAAACTCTTTAAAGAAAATTGCCGAACCCAACGAGCGGCTATCGTTTGTGCGACAGCGGATTTACCAACTCCGCTAGCACCGTAGATTACGATTGGCGATTGTCGCACCATCGCGTCGCGGTCATCGGTCGCCAGCAAGTTCACGAGTTCGCCATTCTCTGGCCCTGCGACGAACACCGGCAGGAAAGCACCTTCGCCGGCCGGCGGTGCTGCACGCCGTGAATTAGGATGCTCCAGAGTTATTAGCTTGACTGACATCGTGAACAGAACGCTCGGTGGTGCGATTGAGAATTAGTCGCCGACAAGACGTGGTTACTTTCGATAAAAACTCGTAACCTAGCAAATACAATTCGCCTGGTCCGAATAGTCTAATCCAGCTTGACAGCAGCCCGTGCCCGGCCACGACAAAATTGAAGATTTTTGCTCGTCCGCCTCAAATAATTATTTCCTTTTCGCAGTTCGCCCTTTCGTTCTCTAGCGTCACTAATTGCATTAGGCCAACTGGGTTGTTAGTATCCAATAATCAAGTCTTTGCATTGCGCATCCTTAGATCATGCTCGTGAAGGCATAAATTCGACTGGACCATTAGTTGACCGACGACATACCACGAAACGAAAAAGAAATTGAGAAATCGTTAGCGCGTTCGCTGCTGATGGTTTTCCTTCGCACTGCGGCTGCCGATGGTGCCATGACCAAAGAAGAGCTTTCTGCATTCTTCGCAATTCTAAAGAAGCCACTGCCGGATTCGGGTGATTTGTTCAACCGAGCAAGGAATGTCCTGCTGACCAATCGTCAAGCTTTTTTGAGTGAGCTGGAACATGTCAAAGTAGATTTTGTTGGCAACATGACCGCCATTCGGCAACTTGTCGAAGTTGAATTTCCGGACGATGCCGACAATTTCAAATTGAGCTTATATCGCCTCGCAAAGGCAGTCGCGGAATCCTCGGTCGATTACTTTGGTTTTGGCGCGAAGGTCAATAAATCTGAGAAAAAGGCACTTCAAACTATTGCGACGGTTTTAGGAGTTCCTCCTGTCTGAGCAAACAGCCGAATCTGCTGTATCATTATGCTCCCAGCGAATTCGCGCCAAGCCAAAATCTATGCTTGTCCAATTCGCGACGAATCGTTGCGTTGAAGGGCACTGTCGCGGTGAATTCCAATTACGATCTGATGTTGCGGATCATTGCGCTTTGACGCTGCCACAGGTGCGATGTTAATGTCCAAAACAAAATTTATCTAGTACGAAAACTTTACAGACAAAATGAAAACAATTGATTATGACCTTGTCGTAGTTGGCGGCGGACCTGGTGGTTACGTTGCCGCGATCCGTGCCGCTCAGCTTGGCTGGAACGTAGCGTGCATCGATGAAAATCAGAAATTCGGCGGCACGTGTTTGCGCGTCGGATGCATACCGAGCAAAGCACTCCTCGAGTCCAGCCATATCTACAGCGATGCCAAGAAAGGTTTCGATGTTCACGGCGTTTCGGTTGGGAGCGTCGCGCTCGATCTGGCAGCCATGATGCGACGCAAGGACACAATCGTCCAGACGTTAACGGGTGGCATCGACTTGCTCTTTAAGAAAAACAAGATCACGCCCTACCGTGGTGCCGCTCGAATCCAAGGCGTCGAATCGATCCTGGTCGATACGGCCGACGGACAAGTCGTATTGCGTTCCAAACGAATCATTTTGGCAACCGGTTCGCGACCAGCAACGATGCGCGGTGTCGAAGAAGACGGCGTGCGGATCGGCAACAGCACAACGGCTCTCAGTTTCCCCGAAGTACCGAAACGACTGGTAGTGATCGGCGGCGGATACATCGGTCTCGAACTAGGCAGCATGTGGGCTCGTCTGGGCTCCGAAGTCATTGTTCTCGAAGCGATGGACCGAATACTGCCAGGAATGGACAGCGAAATCGGCGCTCTGGCGATGCGAGTTTTTCAACGACAAGGCCTACAATTTCGGTTGGGAAGCTGGGTAGAAGGCGCTCGCGTCGAAAACGACCGCTGTATCGTTCGCTGCAAGGGAGCAGATCCGATCGATTGCGATCGCGTGCTATTAGCTGCGGGGCGATTGCCAAATTCGCACCAAATCGGTCTTGAACGAGTCGGCCTAGAGACGGACAAACGAGGCTTCATCACCGTTGACGAAAACTATCAAACAGCCGTCAAAGGCATTTATGCAATCGGCGATTTAATCGGCGGCCTGATGCTTGCTCATAAAGCGATGGACGAAGGCATCGTTTGCGTCGAGCGGATGCACGGCATTCATGGCCATGTCAACCAAGACACCATTCCGGCTGTCGTCTACACGCATCCGGAAATTGCGACGGTGGGAAAAACAGAAGATCAATTGAAGGAATCTAAGGTCGACTATCGAAAAGGCGTTGGGCAATACGGAGCCAACGGTCGAGCCCGAACTCTGGGTGAAATCGAAGGTCGTGTGAAAATCCTTGCCGATGCTAAAACAGACCGCGTCCTGGGCGTTCATATCATCGGAGCCCGCGCCGGCGACATGATTGCCGAAGTCGCCACGGCCATGGAGTTCGGTGCTAGCAGCGAAGACATCGCACGCTGCTGTCACGCGCACCCGACGCTGTCCGAAGTGATTCACGAAGCTGCTTTGGCCGTGGATAACCGTTCGATCCATTCCGCGTAGCCGCTATATCTTTTTATTATCTAATCTGAAAATCCTCCGCACCTCGAATTCGCCCGTCTAGTAATAAGCGCCTAGTTATAAGTGAGAACTGTATGAACCGAAAACTAAACGTCATTTCGGCATTGGCTGTTGTTGGTTTATTCATAGGCTTGGCGAACAGCATTCAAGCACAAGATCGAGGCGCGACGGACCTTGCCAAGCTTAAGAATTTAAAAACGATTGCCGAATCCTCGGACTTTCATAGCACGGCAAGCGGTGCTGACGTCGAGTCCATGCTCAAATCGTTGGATTCGGCCAGCGCGAATGCTCGGCTGGAACAAATCGGGGAGAGCAACGAAGGCCGACCGTTGTGGGCCCTCGTCATGGGGCGGCCCGATGGTCTCGATTTGCCCTTGCCTAGCAACGACCCTCGCATGGTGGTCGTGCTATTGGGCGGGATTCACTCCGGCGAATGCGACGGCAAAAGAAGCTCTCTTGGCGATGTCGCGTGACATTCTGATTCAAGCGCCGAAAGGTTGGTGGGAGAAGTTCGTTATCGTCAGCATTCCGAACTTTAGCGTGGACTCGGCCGAGCGGATGGGTGCGCATCGTCCCGGTCAAGTTGGACCAGCAAACGGGATGGGCATCCGCGAAAACGCACAAGGCATGGACCTCAATCGTGACTTTGTAAAATTAGAGACTCCCGAAGTTCGCTCGCTGGTCAAAATGATCGATCGCTACAACGCAGACGTGCTTATCGATACGCATACGACAAACGGTTCACTCCACCGTTTTGAACTGACCTACGACTTGCCTCATAATCCCGCAACTCCAGCGTCTCTACGCGACTGGGCGCGTTCGAAATTCTTTCCACAAGCAACCAGTCGCATGAAGGAAAAAGGTTTCGAGACGTTCTACTACGGCAATTTTGATACGGGGCACGAAAAGTGGGAAACCTACGGTCACGAACCTCGCTACAGCACCGAGTACATGGGATTACGTGGTCGTTTAGGGATATTGTCGGAGTCGTACTCGTACGCGAGTTACAAAACACGTATCGATGCCACCTACGCATTTGTTAGTACGTGCTTGGACCTCGTCGCCGAGAATCACGACGCTTTGAGCAAGGAGTTTGACGCTGCGGATCGTCGGCTAATGACCAATTCCCCGGCCCCCGTAAAGTCGATACCGATTCGTGCCGATATCGCTGCCGTGCCCGGCGTCTTCAAAGCACTCGGATATCAACACAAAGAATCGGATACTGCGGACGCAACTCGCAAATTCCCAAGCCCAGCCGACAAAGACAATCTCGACCGACTTAATCCCACCGACTATTCGGTCGTCTTGTGGAATGATGCCAAGCCAACTTTGGAAGTCGACGTGGCCAAAGCATACATTCTGCCTCCCGACTATGCTTGGGCGGCAGATCGTTTGCATCGCCACGGCGTCCAAATCGAGCAATGCCCCGACGAACTTTCCGAAGTCTCTGTAACGCAGTATCGAATTACGGAAGCGAACACACAGGCCTTTCAAGGATTGAATCTATTCCAATGCAGCGTAGAACCCTTGACGGGAAAAGTTACCGTTGCAAGCGGTTCTTTTGTTGTTCGTACCGATCAACCTCTTGGTGTACTGGCAAGTTACTTGATAGAACCGCATTCAGACGAGAACTTAGCGACTTGGGGATTCATCACGCCGGCCCTTAAGAAAGGTGACATTTATCCTTTCGTTCGGATCGAGCGTTCGACCGATTTGCCTTTGGGTAAAAAACTAGAAAGCATTCCGGCAACGGAAAAACTGTCCTTGGAAAAATTGTTCGATCCCGAACGAACCATCAGCTTTGGCGGAGAGGCACGCGGCGGAGGTGCTCCACGTTGGTTGCCTGACTCAAGCGAGTATTTGGTTGCACGAAATAATCGATGGTCGGCGATCGACGCTGCAACAGGCGCGATGAGGAATTATGATCTACCGCAACGACTCGTAATGGCTCTTAGCAAATTGGAATCCATCGGTGCGGAAGCTGCCAAACCGTATGCGAATCGACTTGATGCGTTCGACGATACTTTGCGATTCGCATTGATCAATCACAAGCAGGATTTGTACTTGTTCGATGCGACGACGAACGACGCGAAACGCTTGACAAGCACTCCCGATCA
>JANMNK010000592.1:0-8040 GCA_031373875.1 Pirellulaceae bacterium
CGAATCACTTTATCGTCATTGACTAAGTATACCTTTTCTCGATCTCAACGATTACATCTAGCGTTCCATCGATTCTGGCATTCCTGTTGCACTTATCGAAATAGTCTTCTTCCTTGAGGAGTCGCTGTATGAAGTCTCGCGGTTGGATCCCGTTAGTAGCGGTTATCGCGTGTTCTGTCGTGGCAATTGTCGCAATATTTTTCGCTTTCAAAAGTACGCAAAATAAAGACATTGCTACGACCGGCGATACAAATGCAAATCCGAATGCTGTTGACCGAGACGCCAATTCAGATGAGGCTACCGACGA
Organism: Pirellulaceae bacterium; assembly: GCA_031373875.1. Taxonomy (GTDB): domain Bacteria; phylum Planctomycetota; class Planctomycetia; order Pirellulales; family Pirellulaceae; genus JANMGV01. Next base: position 308 of record JANMNK010000592.1, read on the forward strand.
TTGGGTCGATATCGGAGGTATCAAACGTCCACCAACTGACGTGAATCTTGCGGACGGGCAGATTGTGAATCAGCCACCTGTTGTAAAGGCCCCGCAAGGCTTTTCACCTGCGCTTGATCCCAAAACGAATCCTCAAGTGGCTGGTGTGTACGCAGCACTCAAGGATCGATCGGAACCGAGCAAGTTTTCGTCCTTCGCCGAGGCAAAACCCTTTGATCGTGATGCTTTCGAAAAGGAACCGCAAGCTTACCTTGACACAGTCGAACCTGCTCGCGTCTTCAGCCCCGCACAACCCGGTGATGGCGTAGCAGCAATCCAAGCTGATGGCAGCCGATTCCATCGCGTTAAACAAGGCGAAACCGTTCGATTGGCAGTAAAGGCAGTCGCTGGCGCTCCAGTGACTTTCACCAGTTTCGATTTGGGAAGTTTTGAGAACAAGCTATCGAGCGTGACCGTTCGAGCCGGTGAAGACGGCGTAGCCCAAGCCAATTACACCGCCGGTGGCGGCACAATCGACATCGTCAAAATCCTCGCGGCAGGCCCAGTAACGACAGGGCAAGTTGCATTCAATGTTCACGTTTCAGTTCCGGGCGAATAACGTGGCACTCAGACTGCCAAATTCATTGCCCACGATGCGATTCGTGATAGTGATGGCCATTTAACGCAAGTCATCGATGGCCGCGGCGTCGAGACGCGTTACGAATACGATTCCCGAGGCCGAGAGATCAATAAACGGGAAGCCTTTGGAACGGCAATCGAAGCGAGAACGCAGACTATTTACGATGCCGTTGGCAACGTTACCGAAGTGCGTTCACCGAGGTACTTTGATTCGAGCGACACCAACGGATTCAACAAGGCCCGCAAACAGTGGACCTACAACGGCCGCAATCTAGTCGCCACGCATGTCGAACGGTTTTAATTTACGATGCGGGAGGCAATCAGCTTTCGGTGCGAGACCCGAACAACGTGGGTGCGGACATGGTGTAAAACGAACAAATGGTCACACCGTAGTCTTGACACTGGCGGTCATAACGTAACTACCGCCAGCAAGGACAACTTCACTCCAATACGTGCCGCAATTCGACCAAACAATCAAAGCCTTGCAATGGCATGGGGCTTCGATGACAAGTTGAAATCAGCCGACGGTGGCAACGCCGGAACGATCGACTTTACTTACAAATTCAGCGCGCCGGGGCGTCGCATATCCCGAACTGCGTTGGTAACGGGTTGAAACCCGTTCTACTTTGTCGTGAACTTTGGAGTCATCGCTGATTGAAGCTGCGTTCGTAACGTCGTGGGTGGCAAAAAAATTGAGGGCAGAAAGATTGTTTGTTCATACTTAAAGTTTCCATTGAAGCAAATTTTCGGCCATCCATCTTTTTGCCAACCCTTTCCACTTTGATGGGAAATGCAAAGAGGTTGAACAAGGGTCAGAAGTTCGAAAGGATCAGCCTTTTTTTATCGGAATTCTCCTCGTAGCAAGGCTCCTGCACGTTCATTCCTTCACCGCATCGATTGCGCATCTCACAAAGAACTCCAAAACTGAGAGCGTCGGAGGCAAGCTCCGAGCACTCTTGAAATCGTCGGTTTGATTGGCGAATTTAGTCAGTGTTGGTAACGGAGATGGTAAACGAATTCAGTTGCGTGTATGACCGGCGCTAGCAAGCTCCAAGAAGTCGACTCACACCGCTCCCTTGATGCCTACTTAAAAGGCCTTCGCACGTTACCCAGAATAATGAGTACGTTGTACTGTAAATAATGGTAGGTGGGCTTTGAGGACGCTATAATCACGCCAGGTTACGTAGTGGATTGATTTTTCAATTCACTGTTGGCGAGAAGAGTTTGGTTTTTGAGATACTCTATTCTGAAAGTTTTGCAGATGTCAACTTTAAGAAGAAAATGGTTCGCTTGTTCACTATTTGTCTTCGGCGTATTGTTCGTAGGCTGTACGGATCGAGCTAGACAAAATAACAAAGCGGAATATGAGGCAGTTGCCGCCCAACGCGCTACGGCCGGCGGGAATGCAAAGTCACCATCGCAAGCTCAGCTAAGTAACGATTCGCATCATGGAGTGACTTTTTATACGGTCGACCATTATGACGAATCACGCGATCCAGAGGCTGATCTCGTCAAAACGATTGACCGAGCGAGCAAAGAGAACAAGCGGGTCATGATTCAGGTGGGAGGAGACTGGTGCGGATGGTGTCGGAAGATGAGCGAGTTTATTGAAACGGAGACTGCGGTGCGTGACTTAATGAGCGAGAATTTTGTGCTTATGAAAGTTACCTACACGACCAAGCAACCGAACGAAGCTTTCCTGTCAAAGTATCCGAAGATAAAGGGTTACCCGCACATATTCGTACTTGATAATGACGGCACACTTTTGCACTCGCAAGACACTGCTGAGTTAGAAGAAAGCAGTGGATATAGCTCTGCAAATTTTGCAAAATTCTTAACGGCATGGCAACCGAAGCGATCGACTGCTGATTGAAGCCGAGTCGATTTTCTAACGGTCAAGAAACGAAAAAGGCTCGCTTTCAACATAGTTCGTTGAAAGCGAGCCTTTTCGATCTTGTGTTGTCGAAAAACAGATTGTCATGTACGAGGTTCGCCCCGCGCCGGTGGTGGCGCGCGAATAGAACGATCTGCACAAACTGCCTACAGCGGTGATTGGGCGCTGGTGACATAGGCTGGGCGGGGATCGTTTCATTCAACTCATAACATCTTAAGCTGCTTTTCTTTGCTGTTGAGCTTGCTGTCCCTGGGCAAGCGGAATGGATTTCGCATCCTCTTCCTTTAGTTCGCTCCGAATGACTTTGACGTCCGCTGGTGCGATCACGCCAATGCGCACTTTGTCGCCGGCCAATCGCACCACGGTCACCACAATGTTGTCACCGAGGCAAATTTGCTCGGATTCCTTTCGAGTTAGGATCAGCATTTCAGAATTCCGTTTCGTTGAGAACTCTAGTGTGTCACTAGAATCCTAGTTTCATGCTCGGCCAAAAAATTGATCAACCTCAGTTTGAATGCGAAACCGCGTTTGCGAATTCGTGACAGCCAGTCCTTTGGCCGTTCGAATCGTAAAAAAGAACGCGTGCTTCCGACATATCATAAACCGCTGTGAATCGAACGCTTCGAGGTCCATGTAGACAAAAAAACATGCCGCAAGGTGCGCCGCTTTTTGTCAACATTCGCTCTGTAATTGGAAAGGCTTCAGGTACTAATTGATTTCTTTGACAAAGCTCATCATGGATGAAGCTTCGTATTTGTCCAAATTGATTCTCGCTTAAACAAACCATTGTGGGTTGGGCTCCACTCCGATGTAGGTCAGGAAATTGATTACACCGTCGATCCCAAAACAAGCCGTAGTCCGTCCACTCGTGCCTGCCCTGGCGAATGTCTCCATTCCGACGGTCCCAGTTGTACCGAACCCACTTGCTCCACAACAAACGGAGATTTGTGACGTTCTGGTAAACTGTACTATCGGACTCGAATACCAAACCATTGAGTCGCAATAATCAAGGCTACATGCCTACATGAGCCCTCGCGCTACGTGCTTTTTACCAATGAATTTCCTAGTCAACCAGCTATTTGAAGACCGTGGATCAACCACCAATCGCGATTACCAAACAAAAAAAGCTGTGAGACGAACACGGTACAGACCGTATAAAAGGTACGCGCGGTTTTGTCCAAAAACATTCAACAAGCCGGGCAGATTAACAGCTTGGAAAAACGTCATGTCATAGCGACTGAGCCTGTTGTGACGAGAAGCTTTTCTCTTGCAAAGTCCGCAATAACAGTGATTCCATCTCAAGTTTCACTTAGTGTTTTATACTGCTTCGTCACTCGTGCCGATCGCGTCAACGGACTCGACGGAATCGTCGCTGTGGAAGACTGCTACATCCGCCATAAAGCACAGGACGGGCGCGATAAACAATGCGGAGAGACCAGACAATGCAGCACCGTGACTCGGTCCGAGCGCGCGAATGAATAGCAGGACCAGCGGAACATACAGCAAGCCGCACACGATCGACGACACGATATCGGCCCATCGATCACGGGGAGCCATGAGTCCCGTGACGCCGATTACGATTGCCGGAAAATGAAACAAGAACGAAGCGCCCGGAACCATGGTTGAACTGCAAAGTGCCAGTAACGTAAACCAAGCCATCATCGCCAAGCGAACTTGAATCGTATTCGCTTTGGCAAATGACATGGCACCGATCGGCAGCGCCACGGCGACAGCGACAAAAACATACGCCAAACACAGGATATCCCCGCCGTCGACGAAAGGTCGATCGATGACTTCGACGACACGCAATGCCCACGCCATCAGCCAACCTATCACGCTCGAACATGCGACAATCGCGACGACTGCAGAGACTAGCAGGACAAGTCGCTCCGATCGCAATGGCTCGATGGATGCTTTGCGCAAGATCATCGCGACCAATAGCCCAATCGTTAACAATGTAAGAAACGTATTCGCATAAGCCGGATACGAAAACACAGGCCCTCCCAGTACATCAAAATAAACGGCAGAGGTACTTGGTTCCAGCGATACCCAGTCAGCTTGCGTCCATTCATTCAAAGCCAAAATAATGGCCCGAATATGATCACCGAAATGCTGAACGGATCGAGGACTTAAATTGGCAATCGTGTCATTCGGCGTATGGTAAACGTCCGCAGAACCGATCAACGCGAAATTCATCCCGGGTGATTTTTGATTGTTGAAAACCGTAAAATCCGTATCGTTCGGCAATCGTTTGTAAACTTCGACCATCAGCGAATTGCTTACCGTGGGCTTGGCCAACTTGGCGAGCAATTTGGAAATTAGAAAGTAGTTGTCGCCGTGCGTCTGATGCATCACCACCGCTCCTGAAGCGCCGCGAGCATCGAAATTTAAGACCAACGGTTTCGTCGTTCCCCAAGGTGGCGTTGTCCGCACGAAATTGGCAGCACCTCGCAATCCCAACTCCTCGCCATCCGTTAACAAGAACCACACTTCATACTTGAGTGTCTCCGACTGCAGGGAACGTATGGCTTCGAGCATGCCGCCAACCGCGGACAGTGCATCCCCGGCCCCCGGTCCAAAACGCGTTGAATCGTAATGAGACACAAACAAAACGGGTCGCACTCCTGGCAATCCGGGTCGTCGGGCCAAGATATTTACTAGCGACAAATTTTTGTCAACGAACGGCAACTCAACAACTTCTAAACCAAGCTGCTTTAGTCTCTGCACCAACCTCGCCCGTACGAGCATGTTCGTGGCGGAGCCGCCTGGATGCGGCGGACTATCGGGGCCTAACAGATTCTGAATCTCGGCAATTCCATTGGTTCCTGAAACATTTGATGTTCCCGCAGATTCAGGCGATCGTACACTTGGCCCGGAAAGCACGATTGCGGCAAATGCCCCGATGACTAAATAAATACTTAGTCCGAAAAAGAACCGTTGCTGTCGATGCCGCCGATCAACGACCCGATTTTTGCGAAGTCGACGTTTATTTAAAAATACGCTCATGGATTTTTCGTCAAAGGTGTTTTAAGAACAGACTCAAGATGTGGTTTCAGGATACTAGCCCAAAGCCGATATCCAGCTTCGTTTTGGTGGAGCAAATCGTCGCGAAACAGCTCGACGCGAGGCTGGCCATCTGCATCGAGGTATTTGTCCGCCGTGGCAACAAAATGCAACTGCGGATCTTCTTCACAACACTTTTGCAAAGCTGCGTTCGCAAGTTGGATCTTGGGCCAAGCGTTCCACCGTGCCCGGGTGGGTGTTATTGCGAGCAAGAATATCGGTGCGTCAGGCCGATGCCGCTTCGACTCCGCCACGACGATGCGAAATAAACGAACTATCTCTTCCGGGCTTTTGTCTTTGTCGTCTCCCTTGATATCGTTGGTAACAAAAATTACCAACGCACGATATTCATGAGGTTGGATTAGTCGACGGCAATAGATGGCCAAGTCCGAAAACTTTGCCCCTCCATAGCCGCGTCGCACTACGGGCCAAGGCGACATATCCGCTTGCAGGGTTTCCCACAACCGAATGCTGGAACTGCCAATGAAGAGGATCGCATCGTCAGGATCCTTCTCAGACTTGTCAAGCGATTCCAATTTGGCAATGTCGGTTTCCCACTCCTCGGCTATCTTGCGATAGTCGGACAGAGGATCGTCCTGAATCAGCAGGCAGAAACTGACAAGTAGATATATGAGTTTCATGGGGCGATATGCTTGGTCGAGGGTTGCTATTTATTTAAGGCGTCCAATGTCGTCACTTTCACCGCACCGTTTCGCATGAGTTTCATGCAAAGCGCGAATGACGACTCTGAGATTGCATTGCCCTGTCGTTCCTAACTGCAGTTTCCAAAAATGGCGAGGTTGTTAAGCTCACGCTTTGTAAACCGTTGTTTTGAAAGACACTTCTCGCTGATCACCACCATGCGAATCGAGTTTTATTCGCAATTCTTGTCTTTTCGTACTCGTACTCAGCCATCGGCGGTACTCCTACTCGTACTCGATTCGAATCATTCCATCGAGTACGAGTAGGAGTACCATTTCATTGAGTACGAGTACGATTGAAAGCAAAAAGCGGTGGCGTTCTTCGAGAAGTGACTTTTTAAGCAGCATTTTCGAGCAGCGCAGCGCAGAATCTGCGAGTAATGTAGGCAATCTAACACAAGACCGCCAGCAAGTTGGAGTAAACTGCGAGCAGCGAACAGGTAGAAACCTGAAGAAAAGCCGAACTATGCGATCTACAAACGGTGCGCCGGCGAGATTCCTGCGGCCGAAGTCGTCCGTTATTCGCTTTGAAAAAAGCGCGATCACTGCTAAGAAGCTGACAAGCTAATGCGACGAGCGGGCTTGGGAAGGACGGTGACTACGGGAAAAGTAGACGGACCGCCATGGAAAGTCCTACCGCCGTCCAGGTAATGGTCGAAAACAAATACACCGTTCTTGCTATTTCCCGATTTCAAACATCGCAAGATCGACGGATACGAACACTCGGGACATCGAACTCGCAAACCATGTTCATCGAGAATGCGGTGCACCATCTTGGCGAATTCTTGGTTTTCCGCGAAGGAACTAAATGCCCATCCTTGAAATTGACGCAACCTCGCTTCTATGCTCTTTTGAATCGACAGATGATAAGATTGAATTTCGTCTTCCAACTGCTTTATTTGCATCTGCGCCTGCTCCATCGAAGCCATCGGCAAATTCATTCGCTTTTGCAGTCCGGCATGAATCAAGTCAATGACGATCTGCATACCATGCAATAGAGCTTTGCGATCATCTGGCTTGATCGGATGACTTTCGGGGGGCAGCACAATCTCGATCAGCGCCAATGGTCCGTTCAGATGCACGATAGGCCCAAATAGAATTGGGTATTTCATGCCATCGCCCGTTGCTTGCTTTTGTTTCGGCTGTGGCTCGACCATCATGGGCTGGCGTTGTTGCCAAGCTAATTGCACGATTCGATCATGCTTCCCATCCGGACGATCGCGGTTCTCGATCGTGTCCATCCGGTAGCGAATTGCGAAACAAGCTCCCCCGCCTCCTTGAGCTCGCAACCAAATTTGTCCGGCCTTGGCGCGAAAAACTTCGACGAGCGCCGGCAACAGTCGCTCAAGGAAAGGCTGCAATGGACCGTCTTCTTCGGACAACTTGACAAAGCGACGTGCTACCCGCGGCGACAAAACATCGTCGCCGGGCAACATGTTTTTTACTCCCGAATAAAA
>JANMNK010000602.1:0-2333 GCA_031373875.1 Pirellulaceae bacterium
AATGTGCTTGCCGAAAACCACGACGCCATAGGCCTCGACCCAATGTTGGCATTCACAGTGCCGAAAGACGGTCAATATTTCATTCGCACGTTTGCATTTCCCGAGTCGCCCGACAGTTCGATAGGCTACTCCGGCGGCGACAACTATGTTTATCGCCTGACAGTAACGACACAGGGGTTCATTCGTGGAGCACGTCCGTTAGCGATTTTTCCGCAACAGCCAACCTCAATCGAGCTTCTGGGCTGGAACATCCCCGATTCTGCACGCGCCCAAACCATCCCACCCGATAACGGCGTGTTGCCAACGCAGTTGACGATGGAGAGGTTTGCAAACCACATTGAGATACCGCTTTCGACGAACCCAGTCATTGCCGAACCTCCGTCGCCCGAAAACAATTCGCAAAGCATTCCAATCCCTTGTTCGGTCACAGGGTGCATCAACAGTGAGAGGGAATTAGATCGTTATCGTTTCAGCGCGCCGAAAGACACGCGACTGATGATCCGCGCAGCCAGTCGCACGCTCGGCTTTCCAACGGATGTCGTGTTGCGAGTGTTGGACGCGGCAGGAACTCAGCTTGCTCGCGACGATGATAGCAACGGTGGCATCGACGCTTCGCTGACTTGGCAATCACCCGCCGATGGGGAGTATCAGATCGAAGTATCCGATTTGTATGGCTACGGCGGTTTCGATTATCTTTACCGCGTTGACTTAGAAACGCCAGTTCCAGAAGTAAAGCTTCGAATCGATACCGATTCGTTCAAGGGCGCAGTGAATGCTGCGATTGAGGTACCTGTTTCCATCGACCGGCTAAACGGCTTTTCAAGTCCACTCAAGGTGAGCGTGTCTGGACTGCCTCCCTCAGCCAAGTGCGAGCCAGTGCCGTCGGCGACCGATGGCGATACGTCAAAGGCCGTAAAACTCTTGATCTCCGCTTCGGAAAAATTCTCCGGCCCCATCACGATTCAAGCTATGGTCGAAGACGCGTCGGGGATCACGCGGCAAGCTGAACTAACGACGGACAACGCGCTCAAGACTTTCTGGCTTTCGATCCGTCTCTAATCGCTTTTCTTGTCGGTTGGATCAGTTGGTGTTCGACAACCATCGCGTTACTTCCGCGAGGCTGATTTGCTGTAGGCTTGCGAGAGGTTGTCGACAATATCGCGGATTTCTTTGCGACAGCGGGGTGGGGCGATGATTTCGGCTTCGGTGCCGAGGAACATGACCTTTTGAATCACTTCCGTGTCTTGGTACGCTTGGATTTTAAGCAGAAACGAGCCATCGGGTTGTTGAAGCAGTTCTTGTTTTGGGTGCCAAGGGTCTTCTTGAATCCAGCGCGCAGCCGACGCGGTCAATCGAATGGTGTATTCGGTCGTCTTATCACCGCTGAAAATCCCGACGCTTTGACCAAGGTGTTCTTGGAGGTCAATGTCTTCATCGGGTTTGAACCAATCATCCAAAGCATCCGCCTTAGTAAATCGATCGAGTTTCCAGTGACGCAAACGCTCCTCGGGTTCTTTATCCTCATCGCGTCCCGTTTCGATCGCGATAACGTAAATGCTCGACTGATAGATTGCCAATCCGTAGGGCTCCAGAGTTCGAATCGAAGGCGTTGGTCGTCCAACCGATTGGTATTCGATCAACAGTCGCCGATGCTCTTGAATAGCGCGATTGATGGTCTTGAGAATTCCCTGCTGCTTTTCATAAGTCTTCGAAGGAACACCAATGACGCGTAGCGTGCGACGATATCGCTGATAATGTTCCCAAACGCCTGCCGGCAATTGCTCGCGAACTTTATTCCAGAACCCCTCGATGCCTTGCCAAAACTGGGTACCAACCAGCGGCACCAGCAAGTCGCGGCCCATGGACAGCGCAATGAGTTCGCTGGCCGTGATGGATAATTTGTGCAAGCCCCGATCCGCACGACTTAGTTTCCAAACTTTGCCGTTTTGCGTTTCCTCTTGAAGCAAATCCATACCCGCAGCTTGCAGCGCTTCCAAATCTCGGCGGACGCTGCGCACATGCAGCGAAGACAGACCAAGTTCTTCGACGATGGTGTTGCGTAGGTCTTCGAGCGTGGCACCGTATCGGCGTCGCTCAAGGACTTGCAGAATTTTGTGTTGACGAATGAGCTGTTCGTTACGTGCCATGGATGAGACCGAATATGAAAAACTGCGTAATGGGAATAGAGCTGTAAGCGACAATGGCTTGGCATGAGTCGCGCCAGCCGCATAGAAATCAGCGAAGTAATGGGCCGGAGCAGGGCGGGGTTCGCCCAAATTCTGTTAAGAACCGCCGGCTTCGTTGAGAACTTCTTCTGCGACGTAAATTGGCAG
>JANMNK010000643.1:0-5863 GCA_031373875.1 Pirellulaceae bacterium
GCAGGTTTTTTCGAAGTTTGCGGAGATAGGAACCAAGGAAACCTTGCCGGTAGCGAACGATGTAAGGGCAAATTCTGAAGGACTTTGCGTTACCTCGCTCCTTCAAAAGCTGCGATTGTTCCCTTCCTGATTGCAATCGCCAGCCATTTGCCTCTTGGGCAATGACTAGATAAATGCGGTCGTTTAAGGCAAAATAACGCAGGTCGTGTTTGCGAAGGCGATACCATTCATCGCGATTTGAGCCATTTTTACTCCACATAGAAAATTCGCTGTAAAGAAATCGTATGCCAGTTAACACATTTTCCGTGCGGCCGATCCGTCTAGCCGCTTGCTTGTCACTCGGTCTCTCACTTCTATGCGGGTCGGTCCGTGCCGAACGCCCGACAGCGCCGCGACTTTTTCCTGAGGACACCTTGGCTTACGTGCGCGTAGATGATTCTCGCGACATGCAGTCCAAGTTGAAAGAAACGACCATGGGGCGTTTAACGGACGATCCCCAGATTAAGCCAATCATCAACGAATTCTATTCGTCGATGTCTGGTGTGTTGCAGCAAGTTCAGCAAGCCCTGGGTGTAAGTTTCGAGGAAATCCTCGGAATCCCCAACGGCGAAGTCGCATTTGCAGTGGTTCCCACTGAAGAAGACCCAGCAATTTGTATCCTGCTCGAAGCCGGCGACGAATTGCCCGCAGTCGAGATCTTGTTAGGGAAACTTGAGGATCGGATTACCGAACAGGGTGCAATTCGCAAGACGAAGAAAGTCGGCACCATCGAAATGGTTCTCTACGAAGACCCCGACAGCCGCTCTCGCCAGTTTGGATACTTTTTCGATTCCGGTGTGTTCGTCGCATGTTCCAAAGTTGCCTATATCGAGAAGCTGGCCTTGATCTGGACCGGCAACGGCATTGACCACAAATCGCTGGCCGACAATCGCAAATTTACGACCATCATGTCGCAAAGTGTAGGTGTCGCAGGGGAACGACCGCAAATGTCGTTCTATATCGATCCTATGGCAATCGTTCGCCAAGCGACCAAAGGCAACGCGGGCGCTGCGATGTTCATGACGTTCATTCCGGTACTTGGAATCGATGGAATTCAAGGAATCGGTGGCTCGGTCATTCTACGTCCGAAGGATTTCGATTCGATTAGCCATGTGCATTTGTTGCTCGCAAGCCCGCGCAAAGGGTTTCTTCAAGTCATGCGTCCAAAGACCGGCGACACCGAACCCGAAAATTGGGTCGGTGAAGATGTTGGCACTTACATGACCATGAATTGGGAAGTTGCAAAGACGGTTGCAGCCGCTGGTAAGATCGTGGACCTGTTTAATCAAGAAGGATTCTTTACTAACGAGATTCTAAAACGCGCAAGCACCGAAGTCGGCGTCGATCTTCAGAAAGACATCATCGATCAAATTAACGATCGCATGTCTCTAGCCCAAGTTTTTATCAAACCTGTTCGCATCAATAGCGGCAGCAATCTGTATTGCATTCACTTGAAGGACGGCAAGAAATTCGCAACAGATATACTCCCGAAGATCTATGAAAAACTAAGTGCGCGGTCTCCTCGCTGGTCTTCGTCAACGCTTTCGGATTCCGTTATTTATAGCTTGGAAATCGAGAATCCATCGGATTCCGTACGAGCCCCGCAAGTTTGCTTTACGGTCTCGGAAAACATGCTGTTGATTTCCGACAGCAAACAAGCTTTGACGGATGCGTTGCTCGTCCAACAAGGTCAAAAACCGTTGCTCAAGGACTCGCTCGAGTTCCGCGTGGTCAAGGATCGTATTAAAGAACAACAGAAGGATCGCGATTCGTCGATCATTACATTCCAGCGCCCTGAGGAATCGCTCCGTTTGTTTTATGACCTAGCTGCCGATCCAAAAAACAAAGATAGAATCAAGGCTTTAGCCGAGAATAATCCGGTTATGCAAGCGCTCTATAATGCTCTCGATCGGCATAAATTGCCTCCGTTCGAAGTCATCTCCAAGTACATGTCACCCACTGGGTCATTTGTAACGGAGGACGAAACCGGACTTCACCAGACTTCTTTCAGTCTTCGCCGAGAATAAACAGCTCTCGGAAGTCTCAAGGTTTGAGTGAAAAACTCCTACGACAAACAAAAACATGGAACGGCGAGGCTCGTTAGCTCCAAACCATCGCAATGTTTTCTGTGATCACACACAATACTATTACCAACCAAAAACGGCATTCGCCGAAATCCTTCGCCCCCTGCTCTAATCGGCGAATATTTGGATAATAGCTGCTTGATTTGTGGCGTTGAAAACAACAATCTAAGTTCGCTTGTTCCTCATTGTTCAAGCAACCTACCTTCCTGTGAACGCGATGAGCATAACGTACAAAGATAGTGGGGTCGATCTCGAACTTTACGAAGAGTCGATGCGCCGGCTGCCCAAGCTGATGCATCGTACTTTCAGTCCCCGCGTAGTTCGCAACGACGGCGGATTTGCAGGACTCTATTCGCTCGATTTCGCGAATTCGCTTTTCTCACGCAACTACAAAGAACCCATTCTCGTCTCCGGTACCGACGGTGTAGGAACGAAACTCAAAGTCGCCATCAAAGCTGGCCGACACGACACGGTGGGAATTGACTTGGTTGCCATGTGCGTCAACGATGTCCTCTGCACGGGGGCCGAACCTCTATTCTTTCTCGATTATGTCGCCATGTCGCGCGATAACCCGCCGCTGCTTGAGTCCATCGTACGCGGTATCTCCAACGGTTGCGTTCAAGCCGATTGCAGTTTGCTTGGCGGCGAAACGGCGATCATGCCAGACCTCTATCAAGGCGACGATTACGACTTGGCTGGATTCTGTGTGGGTGTTGTCGAAAAGAAACATTTGGTGTCGGGATCGAACATTGCCCACGGCGATGTGATCCTCGGTATCGCTTCGTCTGGAGTGCATTCCAACGGATTCAGTTTAGTGCGCAAGATCGTCTTCGACAAAGAACGACTAGATATGGATCAACACATTCCGGAACTGGGCAAAACCGTGGGCGACGAATTGATGACGCCGACGCTCATTTACGCCCAGTTGGTGCGCAATATTCTCAGCCATTACGAAGTCAAAAATGTAGTGCACGGAATCGCGCATATTACCGGCGGCGGCTTGCTGGAAAATACCGAACGCATTTTGCCGCCGACCGTGGACTTGGTTTTCGAACGTGGCACGTGGGAAGTCCCACCGGTTTTCACATGGCTTCAGCGGCTCGGCAATGTACCGCAGCACGAAATGGAACATGTATTCAACATGGGGCTTGGTCTAGCGTTGATCGTCAGCCCGTTTTACGCCAGTTCCATTCAGGCCATGATCACCCGGGCTGGATATAAATGTACAGTCGTTGGGCAAGCTGCGACGGGTACCGGCAAGAGTCGTTGGGCTACTTGAACGGTGCTACGAGTTTGACGTAAGCGACGCGTCTCGCGGGCATTGCGCTACGCGACTTGAGTCCACCAAAGGCATTTTTCTTCGATGACAACCACTGTACCAACCCCGCCTCGCCATCGTTGGTACGCAGATTTTTGCCTTGCAACGACCGCGATTATTTGGGGCATCAATATCCCCCTCTTCAAGCACGCGATGGGGCAGCTTGACCCATGGGTCTTCAATGCCACCAGGCTTGTCGCAGCCACGATTACTCTAGGCATCTGTGCTTGGATCGAATCTCGTATCGTAGCGCCATCGCGCAAGCCGTTTCCTTATGCTCTGGTCATCATTTATGGATTGATGACGGGGTTTGTTTATCAATTGTTTTTCGTATGGGGAATCACGAGAACGACGGCGGGCAATACGGCACTCTTGATGGCCACCATGCCCGTTTGGACCGCAGCTATTTCGTTTTTGTTCATTCGAGAGCGACTGCCCAAGTGGACTTGGATTGGATTGCTGGTGACATTTATTGGCACGGTCATTGTCATCACGCAAAGCGGGAACGTGAATTTGTCTCCCAAGTTCCTTGCCGGGAATTTGTTGATGCTCGTAGCCTCGATTTTGTGGGCAGCAGGAACCGTTCTAAGCCGCCCCATATTGCACTCGATATCCGCTTTGCGATTGGCATTCTGGGGTTCAGCGATCACATCGCCGCTGCACGTCGCAATTGCATGGGGACGATTCGACGCCAATCTCGAAAAACTGCAACAGTGGACGATGATTGGAACAATCGCGTTTTCAGGAGTGTTTTCAACGGGGCTTGCGTATGTTTCTTGGCACATAGGCGTCCGACAATTAGGCGGCTCGTACGCAGCCGTCTACCAAAACTTAGTCACGCTCGTCGCCGTCTTGGGCGGTTGGATATTCCTACGCGAGCAACCCATGATCGCTCAAATCTTCGGCGGTGCCTTCATCGTCCTAGGAATGATGGCCATGCGACGCCACAAGCCCGGCACCAAATAGTGGAACGCAAGTCTTAATGCGATTGTCTCTTGTAAAAGTCCATGGTCTTTCTCAGACCGTAGGCTAACGAAGTGGATTGCCAATCGAGAAAGATGCTTGTGATGTAATTTGGTAGGAAAGGTATGTTTGGAGGAATCTTCGATCCGACCGCGCGGACTTTTTGGGCAGAGCTGAGCTCGAGTGCTTCCAAGACTCGAATAAAATCATCCGTCGAAGCTTGCTCTCCAAATAAATCTACAACATGCGCGCCATTGGGAGTTTCTAAAGAAGCACGAAGTAACGCGCCCGCAATATAAGCTTCTCAAAATCGAATCGGCTTTATCCATTCGGCAATTCAGCCGGTTTAGTACGCTCTGCCTGAACCCCACTTACAAACCTTCGACGGGTTCACTAATTTGTGAAACGGCGGAAATTGTTTATACGACGAGTTTATCCGAAAAGGAGCGATGAAAATGAGGGAAAACACTTACGGCTGGATTGAAACTGCGTAACCATTGTCGGCTATACTTTACAAGTCGCTTCACGACTCAACGCCCCTGCCGATTCATAGCCTACCGAAGACGCACGACATGCGATTCCGATTTTGTTTAACCGAAAAAACGACATCAATTTTGCTTGCAGTCCTTTTTTCGACACTAGCAAACAGCGACGAGATCGACTTTAATCGCGACGTCCGACCGATTCTGTCCGATAAGTGTTTTGCGTGCCATGGTCCGGATGCGAAAGCGTTGCAGGGCGGATTGCGACTGGATCTGTACAACAGCGTGACATCACCGGCCGAAAGCGGCAGGCGGGCGATTGTTCCCGGTCAGCCGGATGCGAGCGAACTGATTCTGCGTATCACAACGTCAGACGCTGACCTCGTCATGCCGCCGCCGGAATCGCACAAGACGTTGGATACTGCCGAGAACAACATCCTTCGCAGGTGGATCGCAGACGGAGCGGAATACAAAGACCACTGGTCCTTCCTCTTGCCGGAACGCAAAGCCCCGTCGAACTCAACGGATGCCGCCTGGAATGAAAATACGGTTGATCGGTTCGTCTTCGCCGCATTGCATCAGCGAGGCATGACGCCGTCGCCAGATGCAGATCCGCTGACACTCATTCGCCGTGTCTCGCTGGACCTGCGCGGTCTGCCGCCGACGATTGAGGAGATTGAACAATTCACTTCAGACACTTCCAACGCTGCGTATGAAAACATGGTCGACCAGATGCTGGAAAGTCCGCACTTCGGCGAACGGATGGCGATGACATGGCTCGATCTGGCGCGTTACGGCGATACCAATGGTTATCACGCTGATTCCGATCGGCCAGTCTGGGTCTGGCGGGACTGGGTCGTCGATGCGTTCAACAGCAACATGCCGTTCGATCAGTTCACGATCTGGCAACTCGCCGGAGATTTACTGCCGGACGCGACGGTCGAACAGAAGATCGCGTCCGGCTTCAATCGCAACGT
>JANMNK010000656.1:0-18239 GCA_031373875.1 Pirellulaceae bacterium
GGCTGGCTTCTATCGGACCCACCATAGCCACCCGATCACCTTGTCGGGTTTCTAACGACATGCCATCCAAAACCGTTTGGTCGCCAAAGGCTTTCGAGATTTTTTCTACGCTCAATAACACTGGAATCCGTCGACAAAGAACTAGGTGGGCCGACTGTTGTAATCTGCGGTCGTCGCGAGGTTGTTCTGGTTTCCAGTGATAACTTGGTCAAGGTTTCAGCAGTCTACAAGCCGGATTTTCATCCCGACATTCCCCACAATAGCCGGGCTCTTACACGATCGCGCCTGGGTTCCCTATTCTTAAGGAAACGTATTTAATATGGCGACGTTATCTCACAGTCTCAGCAGGTACAGAAACATGCTTCATTTACAATGCGACACGCCAACAAGATGGCTTGAGCAAATCGACCAATCGCTTGAAGAAATATTGATCGATCATGCGCATTGCGAACACAAAGCGGCCGCGACTGCTATGAGCTTGATCGGCGCGTACATCGACAACGACGACCTGACGACTGCGATGACGGAAATCGTTCAAGAGGAACTTGAACACTTTCATATGGTCCTTGCGTTGCTCGAACGTCGAGGGATTGCCTTTCGCAAATTACGACCGGGTCCGTATGGTCGCGAACTCAATTGTTTGGTCCGCCCCAACGAACCGCAGCGAGTCGTCGATCGATTGCTGGTTGCTGGGTTGATCGAGGCGAGATCTTGCGAAAGATTTTCATTGTTAAAATCCCATATACAGGACCGCGAGCTTTCGGAATTTTACGGATCTTTGTTCGAGTCCGAAGCGCGTCATCACACGACCTACGTGCGACTTGCTAGACTGTACCAACCGGCAGACGTTGTGAACTCCAGATTGATCGAGTTGTCGGCAGCCGAATCAGCCATTATCGAGCGGGGCAGTTCTTTGCCGCGCATGCATAGTTAGGAACCAGTCATGAATCCCACTTCATTGCTAGAACCTCACCGAAATTCAATCGACCAATTAAGATTGGCTGGTCAGCAGTTTTGGACGAGAGGCTGGTCGCTGGGAACGTCCAGCAACTACAGCGTTGTGATCAATCGAGAGCCTATTCGTTTGTTGATCACAGCCAGCGGCAAAGACAAAGGCAATCTCGGACCCACAGATTTTGTTATCGTCGACGAATCCGGAAAATGCGATCCGCCGACCCAAGCCAAATCGAGCGCCGAGACACTGCTCCACTGCTCCGCTGTGGTTCATCAATCGGCGGGCGCTGTTCTCCATACCCACAGCGTATGGTCGACCATCCTATCAAATCGCTTTGCGGCGCAACGGGGCATCCTCATCGAGGGATTCGAGATGCTTAAAGGCTTGGAGGGCATTACGAGCCATCAATCTCGGCTGTGGTTACCCATTTTCGAAAACACCCAGGACATCCCTGCATTGCAACAGCAGGTCGAAGCATACTGGGCCGAAAATTCTACAGAACCTGCTTTCGCGTATTTGATCCGTCGCCATGGCATGTACACATGGGGAAAGGATATGGGAGCAGCCATTCGCCACATCGAAGTCATGGAATTCCTCCTCGAATGCATTGGTCGGACGCTTCTTCTGCCTTAGCCCCTCGCTTCGCCAAAAAGCCTGTAATTCAATTTGTGCCTGTATTCCGTGACTATTTCATTGGCTTGGCGGGCTGGGGCAAACAAATCCCCCACATGCTACGAATTGACTTTTTCGAAACT
This sequence comes from Pirellulaceae bacterium, assembly GCA_031373875.1. Lineage (GTDB taxonomy): Bacteria > Planctomycetota > Planctomycetia > Pirellulales > Pirellulaceae > JANMGV01. The sequence goes on from JANMNK010000656.1 coordinate 1,711, forward strand.
TTCCCGATCAAGTTGTTGTTGTTAACCCAACAGCGATTTACGCTTGGAGAGTGAGAATTTAAACTAATTCTTCAGACGCACGAATAGATTTCATATTTTTTACCACGCCGGAGGACACGAGCCCTCGGCAACTACAGAGGAAACACTCGATGAGTACCACACCTGAAAATGCTCCAAAGCCGCGACCGGCAATTTCGCTGCCGTTTCTTGTTTTCGCTGCCATCCTATTGGTCGGCGGATACTTTGGCGGATTTGAATTGATGAAGCGAAATTTTTACAACGAAGAAGAGACCAAGAAAAAATCTGACGTGTTGACCATGCCAGAAAACGTCAACTTAAAAGTCCGGCCTAATCTTGCCGGCGGTGCTCCTCCATCCGATTCGGGCACCAAGGGTGGCGGGCGCTCGGGTCAACGACCCGGCCAAGGCGATTCGGAAGAGAAGAAGGACGAGTCGACCTCCGAAGAACCAAAAACTGCAGAAGAACCTAAAGCCACAGAAGAACCTAAGGCTCCTGAATCCGGCGAAGCAGCACCTGCTGGCGACGCTCCCAAAGACGGCGGTGCTGATGCTGCTGCTGACCAGCCAGCGCCTCCGCCTGTTGAGAACCCGGGATCACCAACCGAAGGTTCGGGCGAAAAATCGGGCGGCGGTAACAGCTAACCAATCGCATCTTTGACAACCATAGATCATTGCGGCTGATGGGTTAGTATAACGAGTCCATCAGCCGTTCTCGTTACCGGTTTATTGCAAGGAGAGTTTTCATGGCACGTGTTCTTATCCAATCAGACAATCGAACAATCTCCGACGTTGAGGAAATTGTCCAATTCCTTAAACCATACGGAATTTGGTACGAGTACTGGCCGACCGAAGGTCGATTGAACGCTAGTCCAACGGATCAAGAAATCCTCGACACGTACGCTGATGAAATCCAAGCTCTCAAGGATCGCGGCGCGTTTGTTACAGCGGATGTGATCAATGTTAATCCGCAAACGCCCGGTCTGGATGCCATGCTGCAAAAGTTCAACAAAGAACACACGCATAGCGAAGACGAAGTTCGATTCACGGTTTCTGGACGTGGCCTGTTCCACATCCACGCCGATAACGGCGACGTATTTGCAATCGAAGTCGAAAGCGGTGACATGATCAACGTCCCACACGGAATGCGCCATTGGTTTAATCTATGCGACGATCGCAACATTCGCTGCATTCGCTTGTTCGAAGACAAGGCGGGTTGGACCCCTGAGTACATCGATAATGGCGTTCACGGCGAATACCAACCGCTGTGCATGGGACCAAACTACGTGGCAAATAGCTCGACCAAGTCGATCCAATCGGTAATCCAACCTTGAACGATATTTCCGCCCGAGCTGTGCTTCTGGATATCGAAGGCACGACCTCCAGTATTGCCTTTGTTCACGATGTCATGTTCCCGTATGTTCGCAAGCACGTGCGGGAATTCCTCTTGGAAAACGCGTCCGTCCCTGCGGTTTCGGACGCTTGTCGACTGATTCTCCAAGAAGCCAACAGCCAACCAAATACTGAACCTCTCAGTACCTCGGCTCATCCTGTGCCCATCGATGCAGTCGAAACCGCACTCAATCGACTGATGGACGAAGATCGGAAATCGACCGGACTCAAAGCCCTGCAAGGGATGGTTTGGAAGCAAGGATTCCAGGACCAAGTTCTCAAAGCGCACGTTTATCCCGACGTTCCTGAAGCCATCAAAGCTTGGCGAGCAGCGGGGTTGGATGTGCGAATTTATTCATCCGGCAGTATTGCGGCTCAAAAACTTTTCTTTGGTCATACGGAATTCGGCAATATGCTGGATCTTTTTAAAGACAATTACGACACGACCTTTGGCAGCAAAAAAGAATCCCATAGCTACGAAAGAATTGCCGCCCTTTTCTCGCTTGATGCCAAGCAAATCGTTTTTGTAAGTGATATCGAAGCAGAACTTGACGCAGCCTACCAAGCGGGAATGCAAGTAATCGCTAGCTGTCGACCCGGCAACGCTACCTTGTCGGCTAACTGTCCATATGCCCATATCAAGTCTTTTACAGAACTCAACTTAACTGTTAACTGATGCCAAAAGCGCAAAGTTTAACGCCCGCCCCCGGTTATGTCGCTCGTCGATAGCCACGAAAATCCAGCAAATCCTTTCCCGCAACGGAATGCTTCTTGATCGGCAAAAGTTTGACTCAGGGTCCAACCAAGCAGCTTTCTTGACCAAAGCCACGGGGCGCTTAGGATTGCAGAGCAATGAGATTGGTCACTTGGCGGTCACTCAGGTGATGATGGACGTCACTCGCCAAACGAACAAGCTTCTTCCAGGATGGAACAAATTGGGCCTAGCTTTTGCCCAACTTTGAATCGCAGGGAATTCGTACCGGGCGGCACGCGCCACCAAAACCGAAGTCATCCCTGCGTCGTGAATCCGTCATCGAACTACCCGCTTGTTCGAGTTCTCGGACTGATTCTCACCTTGCGGATTCGATTTCACTCTGGTGCGCCTTCCGGTTCGAAAGAACCTCATCCCGTGGAAGGATCGCGTAATGATTATTCAAACCTCCAGTCGAATTACCAAGACCTTTTTTGTTTTAATGATTCCAGCCCTCATTGGAATCCAATCCATTTTCGCAGCCGAAGTCACGTTTGACGTCAACCCACAAGTTCCTGCACGAAATTGTGTTCCTGATTCGGCGACCCCCGCGTTCCCCAATAGTCGCTTTGTTGCGATTCGGTTAAATGCAACGGCATTTGTCCAAGCTGGCAGTTCGCATCAAGTTGAAGAATTGCTCGTTCGTGTAGACACGCGACATGCCATGGTTCAAGTTGTCGATTATTGGCCGCGAACCGAAATGTATAGCCCGATCGTAGATAACATTGTCGTTCAAAACCAAGATTATCAGAACCGCAATGCGTCGATTCAAGGCGCGGGTGGATACCCTGGTATCGGTTGGGCGAACGGGCATGCTTCGTTGCAAGATGAAAAACACGTGCAACAAATCTACGCGGAAAGACCCACCAAACAGCAAGTTACTGCCGCAGGCACTTTGAACCGCAAGTCGGCGGTTTACTTCAAACTAAATCGATCGCCCGAGGAATCACTCGAAGGCACAAAGAACTTCGATATCGTTCTCGAAGTGCCTATGAATTGGCGAGGCGACCTTCTGACCGTATCCATGCAGGCCTTTGGCAAGCGTCATGCCAAGGATCACCAGAGTAGCTTGGCCAGCAATCGATTCATGGTCGCAACGTATCAAGAGGGCGATGCACAAGCAGCCCAACTTGCGTACGACTACGTCGTTCAAGAACAACGATTGCGAGAAAAAGCGAGCGAGGCAGCGAATGCAATTCACCGACGCAACTACCCAACACCGGTCCATAAATTAGGAGCCGCATTGGATGTTTACGAACCGCACATTCCAAATAGCTGGCTGGATCAAATCGTATTTGGCTGGACGAACATTTATCCGAACGGTCCCATCAACCGACTTCCCGTGGATGTTCGCGTCGTCATCTTAGACTATCTCGACGCGAAACGTTTTATCGAACAGCTTCCGTCTCAATCGGTTGCGAGCATCGCAAACCAACCGCAATTGGCCAGTCACCAGATGCGGTAAAAATCTTTTCGTAAGAAAAAATAGCGGACGGCGCGCTACTTAGTTTTTGCTGAAACCAAATGGGACGCTTACTTCGCGACCGACGGGACTTTTGATGTAGCTTCGATAACAATCGGCGCACAAGTCGTAACGTTTCTTTTCATAGATATCTTGGGCAATCGAAGCATCGTCCATGTCGTCCATCAGATCCAGGCTCTCTTCGAGTTCCATCAAATGGTCAACGTCGTCGGCAATTTCGCAATCGTCGCGGTCCATCGCAGCTTCAATTTCAATACGGACTATGTATCTCAAATCGTGCTTGGCATCGATCTCGCGTTTGCAGCGATCGCAACTGTAGTGAATCATGAAAAACCTCTGAACAATTATGACAAGTAAGAAAAGCAAAAATGAATACGCGTTGGTTGCAAAAAAAGAAGTCAACCAACGTTGGTGATAAGACTCATCGTAATGGTTAGTAAACCTTCAGAGCAAGGTTGACATACTACTTTTCCAAAATCGTTCACAATGTCCCGTTTAGAGACACCACCCTGTTGGCAAATCCGGTGGATCTTACCACCAGCAGTGGAACAGCGTAAAAACCACCATTGCGACACCACAAAGGGATTTGCCAAGCGTGCCAAATAGTCGGCCCCAAAATGCCGCCGCTCCAATTTGAATGCTACCATCCCAGGACTTGTCTGCCCAACGCTCACCCAAAACCGCCCCCGACCAGGCTCCGACTCCACCCAGAATCAAGGACGCAATCACATTTCCAACGATCGGAATTGGTGAGCCTACAAACAATCCAACGATGGCGCCGACCAAGGAACCGACGACGGCCAAGGCTGCAGATCGACGCGCGCCTCCCATTTTGCCTACTCCTGCAGCACCTGCTACAAATTCGATCACTTCACCAATCGCAGCGAGTATTCCCAAGGTTACAACAACCCAAAGCTCGAAATGAACGAAACTTTGCGGCGATATCGCCCAGTGGATCGCTGCAGCGATAGCAACCAATGCCCAGTTTCCAGGAAGTCCCAGAACCGTAGCGGCCAGACAGCATACGGCAAGTAAACTAACGACAATTGCAATAACAACGGTAACCAACACGCGTATTCCCCTTTTTTCCGATTCTCTCCTTGAGAATTCGCAATCGGACTTTGTATCTTTGCAGTGCTATCCCAGAATTCGCTGTGCGAGCGAGGATTCGTCTGCTGTCAGCAACAAAATCATGGCAACTGTGAACATTCTAGCAGTTGATGACGTCAATCTTGGAGTTCCACGCCTTCTTGGGGGCATTTCTCGCCTCGCGAGAGTTTTGGACTTAAATGCTAGCCGGGTGACGCGTTTCGCATTTCTATGATGGATTGGGGATTGCTGCTCAGCTAGAATAAAACACGAGTCAGCTTTACGGTCGCCGCGTCTTGAATGCATACTGCGTCGATAAGGAGATATCATGAGCGAACAGGCAGCGCTTGATTGCAGTGTGCTAGTGCTCAATCGATTTTATATGGCGATTCGAGTAGTCGATGTTCGCCGGGCGATGACACTTTTGTATCGCGGCTGCGCGGAAGTCATCACGATCGAAGATAGTCGTTACGGCAGCTACGACTTTGATAGTTGGTGCGAAGTCTCTCAATTGCACTGCCTGGAAAAGCAACCCGGCGAAGACTATCTGCGGACTCCTCACCAAGAAGTCCAAGTTCCTCGCATCGTGCGACTGGTGTTGTACGACAAGGTACCCAAGTCGTGCGTCCGATTTAATCGCAAGAATTTGTTCGCGCGAGACGGCTATCGTTGCCAGTATTGCGGACAGACCCGAGCGATGAGCCAGCTTAGTTTAGATCACATCGTGCCGAGATCGCTCGGAGGCCGGACTACTTGGGAAAACGTCGTCTGTAGTTGTTTGAATTGCAACTCGAGAAAAGGTGGCAGAACGCCCACTCAAGCCGGTATGAAACTTTTGTCAACGCCGATCCGGCCAAGATCCAATCCAACGCTGGTTGCTACTCTACGCGACGCGCGCTATGCCGCTTGGAAGTCTTTTCTGCCCGCAACTGTAAATTAGGGAGGAACTCCGACTGCTCGGATCATTATACGAGTTCAGTTTTACAAGCCCCAACGCATGACTTCGCAAAAACAAAAAACCGTTTGAACTGATATCAGCGCAAACGGTTGCATGGTTGATGTTACTAACTCCATAGACGGAGTGAGGCGAATTCCAACGTGTTTCGTTTTGGTCTCAGCTATCGGCCAATGGTTTTTTCTTTTGCGTGATCACTTCACATTGCGGTGCCATTTCAGCGTTGAGCTCAACATAACTTGTCCACTCTTCCGGAACATTGTCCTGGTGGAAAATCGCTTCGACAGGACATTCCGGAACGCACGCTTCGCAGTCGATACACTCGTCTGGGTGAATATAAAGCATCTTTTCGCCTTCGTAGAAACACTCTACAGGGCAAACAACTACACAATCTGTATAGCGACAACCGAAGCAAGGTTGCGTCACAATGTGGGCCATCGTTGGGGCCTTTCTCTCAATCCAAAAAATTCAAGTTGGGTTCAAAAACACGACGAAACGGTAAATCATTGTACGGCCTAAACGAACCCGCAAACATTCGGTTTACGAAAAAGTTCAGGTCGGCAAGGGCCCGGTAATCAGCTTACGCTTTCCCGACCCCGCCTTTCACTGCTGAAAGGCATAGTAGAAACGGCGGCAAGCAGTGTCAAGCGTACCGATTCTGCTTGATGTTCCGGCGATTCCCACCTAAGATTGATTTTCGGACTTTGATTTGCATTTACACAGTTCTCCTTGTCACTTTCCGATAAAGCGGCCTTGTCGCCACTTTGCGGGTTTTTGCAAATCTCCTCCAGGCAGTTCCGAGTGGGTTTAAGTAAACTGGAACTTGTCTGCAAGCAATCGGCTGCATGATTTGGCATTTTGGAAGCGATTCGTGGTACTTTCTAATTTTGACCGAGAAATTCTCCAACGCTGTCTAGATCGCAGCCCAAAAGGCTGGGAGGATTTCGTCGACCGCTTTCTCGGTCTTGTCATCCACGTAGTCAATCATTCGTCTTCATCGAGAGGGCTGACTCTCACCCCTCACTTGAAAGACGATCTGGTTTCCGATGTCTTTGCATGCATCCTGCACGACGATATGCGCGTGCTCCGTCGCTTTGCCGGAAACAGTTCCTTGGCCACATACCTAACGGTGGTCGCGCGCAGGGTTATCGTTCGTCGCCTAGTACAACTCAAGATCCGCCAAGACCACTCACAACCTCTCGATGAAAATCAAGCCGTTGATGCTTCCGATCGCGTTGCGAGGTCTGACAACGTCGAGGAAATAGAACACGCGCTCAAGAACCTAAGCGGCAATGAAGCGACGGCTGTCCGCATGTTCCACCTCGAAGGAAAGTCCTACAGCGAAATCGGATCTCAAATCGGTGTTCCCGAAAATAGCATCGGACCACTACTGTCGCGAGCTCGCGACAAAATGCGTAAAGTCATCGAGTAACAATTCCTCGCAGTGACTTCGTTTACGACGCTACGCTAGTTACTCATCGGCCCAACCCGGCGGGCCAAATGCTCGAACAGTAGCCACAACGTCCTTGGTAGCATGTGTTCTGGCGTTTTCAAAAAGCGGTCGATTCTCAGTAGCAACGTGCTCCTCGATTTGTTTAAAGTAGGCATCGACTGCCAATGTATGCTTCTCGGCGGCAAACCGCAACAGTACTAAGGAAACGATCGTGTCACGATAATCGTCTCGCCCGCCCTCGATGGCAGCAATGGCTAAAGCGCGCCGAAAAATTAGCGACGAATTTTCCGCCCTCATCCTCGCAGCGGCGCGACGGACATAAATCCACATTTCCACCAGTTCATCGCGATGCTGACCAAAGTACTCTCGAAGCTGGTTCTTGGTCCCCGAATCTTCCATCAAGAACATATCTGCTAGCGCATCGAAGCGAGCATCCTGTTCGCACTCGCCTAATCGCGCCCACTCGCGCAGTTGAGCATATTGGCCCTTGCCGGGCAAATTTAGCCACTGTTTAAAGGCTTTCGTTTTATCCAGCGGCGGCTTTGCAGCTGTCAATTCAGTGTAAACGTGCTCGATGTTTTCCGTTCTCGTCGTGACTTCGACGCCCGCCCATTCGGTAAAAAACGGGATGCTGATTTTTTTCTTGATTTCGTCCAGTGATTTGCCGTCATCGATAAATCCTTGAACGCTATTGCGAAGCTCCAGGAAGTACTTTTGTTGGTTTTCGAGAACTTCACGCCCGCCTGATTCGCCGTGACCCGGACATACCATTTTGACGTTGAGTTCTTGCATAGCGTTGAGCGCTGTGATCCAACTGGCCGTATCGCTATCGCCGGTGTAGTTAAATGCTCCATTCACGCAAGCATCACCGGTGAACAAAATACCGTGCTTGGGCAAATAAGCGACCGCGTCGCCCGCCGTATGAGCATGACCAAAGAAAATCAATTCGACGCGCTGGTCGCCATCATCAAAAATGAGCTTGTGCGTAAAGTACAACGATGGCAACTCGTAAGACAATTTTCCATACTCCTCGGCGCGATCGGTCTTGGCATCTTCAAAAGCCGCGCTACCTTTGGTTTGGAATAATGGCTGACTTCGCTCGTGCGCGACGACCGTTGCGCCAATTTTCGAGTACTGCATGTTGCCATCAGCATGGTCGCCGTGATAGTGCGTATCAAACACAAATCGAATGGGTTTGTCTGTATGCTGTTTGATCGTTTTGATTACCTCTTCGGCTTGGCCAGGAAAATTTGCATCGATGATCAGTACGTAGTCTTCGAAAACGACCCAACCTTGATTGCATCCCGTGAACACGGGCAGCGTCTGGGCTTTGCGAAAGAAAACCCCCGGTGCGACCTCCGTGACCTTGACTTCCTCGGGTGTCGATGCCGCCTGCAGTCCCAATGAGTTCAACAGAATGGCAACTAGGCACACGACCAATACGTCTCGTCTCATGATTCACTCGCGAATTCGTTTGGAGAAGGATTTATAGAAGCTGCTTCAGGGCAATCACCCCAGCAACGCGCGGTTCCATGGTAGCCCAGTCCAACTGCAATTTACAATCCGCGCCAAGAAAATTAGTGGGTTACCGGCGATAGAAATCTTGGTTTTCGAAGCCACGATAGCCGAGCGTCGGTTGGATGGGCTCGGCAGGCTGATACGCTTGCGGCTGCGACGCTTGTGAAAGGCCCGAATTAAGCTGGACAAGATCGATGACCGTATAGCCTTCCAAGTCCGGCAAGACGAAACGGCTCGCATCATTCCCTTCATTGGCGTTGACCGCGTAATAGGCCACTTCAAAAGCTAGTTCGAGTGGCGGGCCATCGACCGGGATTAATTGCACGTTGACTTGATGAGGCAGAGCGTACTGAACCGACTCGTAATAGTAATGATTGCTTTGCGTTGCCTGGGCCAGCAACCGACCGGTGGGATCTCGCAAGATTACTTGCCGCGAAACACCTCGCTGAGGATCTAGCACCAGCGTCCGCTGATACATGCCACCCGCCGTTGGTACTTGCGTCATAATCTCCAAAGTTCCATCCGGCCGCATCTGTGGCTCGCGTGTGACCAGCGACGGATCCAATTCCAATATCCCAAGAGCCTCCACAAGCCACACTGGCGAAACCGGCAGAACTTGCCGATTCAATTGGGCGTCGAAGGCCTGATGTTGAGCCACAAACAACGTCGGCGATGGTCCATGACGAGTCGCCATCCAAAATAATTGTTCGTTGCTACCGATGTCAAAGTCTGTACCTAGCATCTTCGACAAACCACCTTGAACCCGAAAATTCCGCGATCGCTGCCAGATCAAATTGGCGCTCAAGCCAGGAACGTCCGGAATACGAACAGTGACGGCTCGCGATTGAATCTCTTGAATGTTGCGTGACCGATTCAGGAATTCTGCAATTTGCTCGACGCTGGGCGTATCCTGAAAGATGATCGGGGGCTGGAATTCGGAAATGTTGTTCCGTCGAATGCATGTCGCACCCGATGCACAAACCAGCAATACTGCCAGCATGAACATTTGTGTGCATCGTTGATGGAACATGCTTAATCTCGCAATCGCCAAACCGGCTTTACGCTTCTTGGTACAAGAGGTTTGAAAGTGATTGTTGAAGTTCGACGATGGCCTCGTCGCTAGGCGGTTGCATCGGAACGAGGAATTCCATGCCGTCGAGCGGATTGCTTAAATGCATGTGAAGGGAATCGCCGGCGCCTTCTGCATGTTCGTTCTCGACCAGAATCCGCCGGCGGACTAGCAGAACGCCAAGCAAGTATGCCAACGTGGCTGATTCCGATTGTTCGCATAATTTGGCGAGCGTATCCAACAAAACCTGCACGGGTGCTGGCTGTAGCGTGCGAGTTTCTCGCTCAGGCATCTTTCCACGCCACCAACCGATTGTTCCTTCGGGTGGCAATTGCCAAGCTTCATCTGAAATATCCTGACGAACGACGTCCGCACCTTTCGTAAGGATTACAGAATAATAACGCTCCCCCGGGGCCAGAGGTCTGTCTAGCTTGGCGCATTTTCTCGTGCATCTTTGGATTGCGTATTCTTGCATTAGTCATCCTGCCGAAGTGCCCGCCCATCGAGCTCAGGTCGAATAGCCATTTTCGCCTTGCGACATTAGGAAAATCACTGGTTGGGAACAAGCCCGAATGTCTATTCTTTCGCTGGCAAAAAATATTTCTGAACCATTTTCGAGCAAATGTCTCCAACATTTCGTGCGTTCCGCCTTGGTTGATTTTCTGGCGGGGGCGGCAACCGCCGTAATTCGAGCGTCAGGGGTTGAGTCGTAGACCTTGCTTGAGCAACGGTTCACGCCTCCACAAGAACTCACTTGGCATTGCGTCCAGACAGTCTCAAGACGATTGTCGAACATTCCGAATAACTTGTTATTGCCTAGCGTTTCAATTGAGATATTCTTGCGATAGACGGGTTATTGCCCGCACCTTGGTTAAGGTGAGGCAACTAACAAACTTTAGTAAACGATTCATTCAACTTCGATAATCTGATTCCGACGAGAAAGAACTGGGCGATCACCCAAGTGTTCCCATGCCGACGTCCATAGACAGTGAGACTCATCGCAGCCCGCGTGGTCCACGTCATCCACTCCGATGCAATCTGCGATCAAGTGTCGCCGACGCCAGTTTTTTCGGCGCCATGGTTGGACTTGGTGAAACATATTTGCCAGCATTTGCACTTGCTATCGGATTTGGTCAAGTCATATCGGGATTAGTTGCCAGCGTGCCCATTTTTGTCGGTGGGATGGTCCAACTGCTGGCCCACCGCTTCTTGCCCGGATGTGCCTCCTACAAGCGATGGGTGGTGATTGCCTCGACGCTACAAGCGCTGGCATTTATTCCTCTGGTTATCGCGGCCATCTATGGCAGCATTTCAATTTGGGTGTTGTTCGCGGTTGCTTCCGTGTATTGGGCAAGTGGACTTGCTGCTGGACCAGCGTGGAACACCTGGATCGCCCAGATTGTGCCAATTCAGATTCGTCCTAACTTTTTTGCCAAGCGTAACCGGTTTACGCAGCTTGCAACGCTCGGTGGATTTTTGCTTGGCGGATTATTTCTCTATCTCGGGAATCAATCCGGCAACGTATTGCTTGGCTTTGCATGCATTTTCCTAGTCGCGTTTGTCAGTCGAATTGTCTCCGCATTTTTTCTTGGAGCCCATCGTCAACCACGGCCGCGAGCCGCTCGTAGCTCTGCAGAAACTTCTGCCATTGCCCATAGCGAACACTTTTCATCCAAAGGCAAACGCCTGATTCTTTATTTAGTGTGCATCCAAGCGTTCGTGCAATTTTCTGGACCGTACTTCACGCCATATATGCTCAAGCAACTCAATTTCAGCTACAACGCGTTTGTTTTGTTGATCGGAGTGAGCTTTGTCTCCAAAGCATTCGCTTTCGCGCTCTGGGGCCGAATCGGTCAGCGGCGGGGAGCTGAATTCCTGTTGTGGATCGGTGGTATCGGAATCATACCGGCATCGTTCCTTTGGACTTTGTCGAACAGCATCGCTTGGTTAGCGGTCGTTCAAATCGTCAGCGGAATTGTCTGGGCTGCCTATGAGTTGGGATTCTTCCTGCGCTTCTTGCAAGACATCCCGCAAAAGCGTCGCGCTCAGTTACTGACGTATTACAATTTCGCCAATGCTACAGCGTGGTGTGGTGGTTCATTGCTGGGAGGTTGGTTTTTGGCGACTTGGAATGCAAGTTTCGAAGCCTATCATGGACTGTTCATCATTTCGTCCGTCGGGCGTTGCCTGTGTCTTGGATTGCTTTGGAATGTCGACCGCAAAGGAATGCATCGAATTTGGAATCTTGTCCGACGCGCCTCGCTAAAACCGTCGACCGCCGCTTCGACCCTGCCTAGTCCGACCGGGAATTCCAACCCACGGCCAGCTGAATCCGCAACGCACGCAGCTTGATATTTCTCTGTTGAACAGGTGAAATAGTGGGCCTTTCTTCGATTTCGAAGGTCGTTTTTTTCTGCCTTGCAAAAGTCAGATCGCCTGGGGTGCATAGTAATTGGCCGCCTTTGTAATAGCCGAGCTTCGATTCTATTGATTTGCAATATTGAAAAAGGCCATCACTCCCGACGGATCACGCATACCTGACTGGGTAGTAACTTGGGTATAATCGTCGTCAGTTCGGGGAGGCTCCATCCAAAGAATCCGGCCCCTTTCACTCTCCATTCTTTCTCGTCGGATACAAATTATGTCGCTACGAATTTGGCAAATTCAAGTTTGCCTTGTCACACTTTTCTCTAGTTACCCGGTATTTATGACTACAGCACAAGACACCGTTGCAACTGCCCCTGTCGACGCGAACGATCCCTACGTTTGGTTGGAAGACGTAACTGGCGATAAGGCCCTGGACTGGGTCCGTAAACGCAACTTGATTTCGCAGACCAAATTGGAAGCGAGCCCGGGGTTCGAAAAACTTCGCGAGGATCTGCTGGCCATCATGGATTCCAACGCACGGATTCCTATGGCAAGCAAACGGGGCGAGTTCTTTTACAACTTCTGGCGCGATAAAGAAAATCCACGCGGTCTATGGCGGCGGACAACGCTCGACGAATATCGAAAACCTGAGCCGAAGTGGGAGGTTATTCTCGATCTAGATGCATTGTCCACCAAGGAGAATGAAAACTGGGTTTGGCGATCGGCCGATCTCTTGCGGCCCGATTACACGCGATGCCTGATTACTCTCTCGCGAGGCGGCGCGGATGCGAATGTCACCCGCGAATTCGACATGACCAAACGAGAATTTGTGACCGACGGCTTTTCTCGCCCCGAATCAAAAGGCGGCATGGGCTGGATCGACATCGACCATTGCTATGTTTTTACCGATTTTGGCCCCGGCTCGATGACCACCTCAGGCTATCCTCGCATCGCCAAACTTTGGAAGCGCGGTACGCCTATGGCTGACGCCAAGGTCATCTACGAAGGCCAAGACACGGACATGTCGATTGCCGCAATACATGACGACTCGCCCGGTTTCGAACGCAATTTCGTCTCGCGCACTTTAGCCTTCTACAACGATGAGCTGTACTACGTCCAGAAAGACAACAGCCTCGTCAAACTCGATATTCCCAATTCGGTCGAAAAATCGGTCTCGCACCAATATCTCGCTTGCCAGTTAAGAGACGCTTGGGAAGCCGGCGGCAAAACCTACGCAGCCGGTAGCTTGTTAATTATGTTGTTCGACGATTTCTTGGCCGGTAAACGTAACTTCGAAGTTGTCTATCAACCGTCCGAAAACTCGGCGCTCGCTAGCTTCAGCTTCACCAAAGACAAACTGATTTTCAATGTCTTAGAAGATGTTAAGAATCGGATTTACGTGCTTACGGCGGGCAAGAATGGCTGGACACGCGAACCGCTCAAGGGCGCTCCGGAATTCGGCAGCGTGTCCGTTTCGGCAGTCGATCCTGACGAATCGAATGCGTATTGGATGACGAGCACCGATTATCTAACACCAACGACGTTGTACTACGGGGAGCTAGGTGCAAACCCCGAAAAGCTCAAGCAGCTACCGGCTTTCTTTGACGCCCAAGGTTTAGCGATCGCGCAGAATTTTGCCACCAGCAAAGACGGAACGCGCATTCCGTACTTCATGGTCAGTCGCAAAGACACCAAACTCGACGGCAACACCCCTAGTCTGCTCTACGGTTACGGTGGTTTTGAGATATCGATGACCCCGGGTTACAACGCGAGTGTCGGACGAGCTTGGTTGACTCAAGGTGGCGTATACGTTGTTGCCAATATTCGCGGTGGTGGCGAGTACGGACCACGATGGCACAAAGCCGCCTTGCGCGAAAACCGCCTGCGCGCCTACGAGGACTTCGCGGCAGTCGCGGAAGATCTTTTCAAACGGAAAGTGACTTCGCCGGCCAAGCTTGGTATTCAAGGCGGTTCGAACGGCGGTCTCCTGATGGGCAATATGCTGACGCTGTACCCGCACATGTTCAAAGCGGTTGTTTGCCAAGTCCCGTTGCTGGACATGAAGCGTTATAACCACTTGCTCGCTGGCGCATCCTGGATGGCCGAATATGGCGATCCCGACAAGACCGAAGACTGGGCCTTTATCCAAAGGTTCTCGCCTTATCAGAACGTCAAATCCGGTGAAAAATATCCATCGATTCTGTTTACGACCTCGACCCGCGATGACCGTGTTCACCCTGGACACGCCCGCAAGATGATGGCTCGGATGATGGAACAAGGTCACGATGTCCTCTACTACGAGAACATCGAAGGCGGCCACGGCGGAGCAGCAAACAACAAACAAGCCGCTTACATGCAAGCTCTAGCTTACACGTTCTTGCACGATCAACTGTTCGATTAATTCCCTTGCAGTTGTCTTCGTCAATTTAAAATCAAAACGCTCGCGAAAGTTAACTCTCGCGAGCGTTTTTGTATTTACGCTTCTTCTAGATTAATGCGAGTTTCAAGTTTCAATGGCCAAGGATCGTTTTCGTCAACTCAGCCGCTTTTGCTTCGGCTTGGTCAACTGGCAGTCCGGCGGCCATGCCGGGTCGTTTGTGGCCCGCTGTAGAAAGATACGCGTCCCGGCGAATCTGCATCCGCTGCTGAAATAAACCAACTAGCTCTTGCTTGATCTTTTTGTCGGCCAGCATATCATCCAGCGAAGACCACTTCTCAGCATCTTTCTCGCCAAACGCTTTCATCATCTGTGTCGCGATAAACCACTGGCCGGCTTCGTTCGGATGAACAGCATCTGGCTGAAAAGTGAACTTGGGATCACTCATCCGCCGACGCTCAATTTCTTTTCCCATGGCATGATGCAAATCCACGACGACCCAACCCTTCGAACGCTGACTTATCAACCAGTCGCTGTACTTGTCGAGAACTACGTTGTACTTGACGGGTTTGTTTGCTACCAAATCGTCGTGATAGGCGGGCGTTACCAAAATACACTTCGCGCCTAGCGCCTCGACCTTCTGCTTAAGTTCCTCGATTCCTTCGCGATACTTGCCAAATCGAGTTTCATCAAACGGCAAGTAAATGCCGCAGTTCATTCCATAACAAGCAACTACCAAATCGGGTTTCGTCAAAGTCAGCACGCGATCCAATCGCTCGCGAAGCACCGGACGTGGAAACTGTCCGCCCGCATGACCATCTTCGCTCAACCCCGATACAGTTTCACTCGGCAATCCCACATTAATCACCGTCGGCATCGAATCAAAACCTTGGGCCTTCATCCAAAGCTCCAAGTATCCGATGTACTGACCCGAGTAGGTAATGCTGTCTCCTAAGAATACTACACGCTTTGCATTCATCAGCAAATCGCGAGGCTCTTCCGCATGAACACCCGACTGGATCATCGAGACCATCAACAACACAAGTAGCATCACCGAGCGAATTGGTCGCACAATCGTTCTCCTCTTAATTAACGTAACCGAATCATCTACTGCTCACGAATACTCCCAACTCAGGCTTACAGAAGTAACCCGATTATAGTCTTAGGCAGCCACAGGCGGTTAATCCTGCAAACTGCAGTTTTCAAGCAGAGATACGACGAGGGTCGGCAGGTTCATCCATCAACTGATAACGAACGAAATTCACGCGAGTCGGTGATTCGGCAACGAATGACGCGATTCCCGCGACCGCGCGAAGGTCTGTTTCGGAGAACAATTTCAACTATGATGTTCAGTACTTGTTAGCCATTCATCGCGAATGGTTGGCTTCAATCAATCGGTTGCTTGGGAGTGCTTATAGTGAAGATTAACAGTAAGTTCGTGGCGATTTGCAACTTGGTACTTTGCTTAAGTTGCTCCACCGCCATGATCGCGCAAGATAACACGAAACCCAACGAACGACTCCTATTGCCCGGATTGCAATCCAACGCACAAGTCTTGTTGCCGAACGGTTGGTCGTTATCGCCCGTTGGCGTTCAAATCGAGATGGGCGATTTCCCCGTTAATATCGCAACATCTCCCGATGGAAAATTCGCAGCAGTTCTTCACGCCGGGTATGGCGATCATCAAATTCGCATCGTGAGCCTCGAAACGAATAAAGTCATTTCTATTGCAAACCTTCAACAAACATTTTTCGGAATCATTTTTTCTCAAGACGGCAAATTCATTTATGCCAGCGGAGCCGAAGACGAACGCATTTATGCTTTCCCTTTTGACAACGGATATGTTGCCTCTCCACAACTCATCGTATTGGGCGACAAGAAAGATCGCATCGTCGTTTCCGGCATAGCGGAACTGCCCAATAAACATCTGCTGGTATGTGGTCTATTAGGGAACGAACTGATGCAAGTGGATATTGCGGGTTCTCGTATCGCAAGTCGCGTCAGTTTGCCAAAGGACAGCTATCCTTATTCTGTGATCGTATCACCGGATGCTTCACG
>JANMNK010000676.1:0-9763 GCA_031373875.1 Pirellulaceae bacterium
GAAACGACATCCACGCCGGAAGCTTTTGCTTCTTCGTCGGACAAGAACCGTTGCTTGCCGTCCTTGGACTCAAACCACTCGGCCATCATCAGTCCTAAAACAATGCAGTTCCGGAACGGATGGGGATAGGGCTGTTGTTGCTCGGCGGGAACCGACATGCCCTCGGTATCTGCTTTCCCAAACAGCATGGTGCTAATAGCCAGTTGGCTGTAAAACCAACCGCGGGTTTGATCGATCGCTTCGCTGATAAAGTCCGCTGGGAATTGCGACGAGAAACGGTCACGGTTGGTGTGCGGATAGCCCCATTGTGCAAACGGCATCGCACCGCTGTCATACCAGCAATCGATCACTTCGGTAACGCGTTGCATTCTCGCACCGTCAGCGAAAGGCGAATCGTAGGTGACGGCATCGATATACGGTTTGTGAACTTTGAGATCTTCGACCAATTCGGGTTGGGCCGCTTTCGCGCGTTCCCAAACTTCGGTGCCCGAGATCCCTGGTTTTGCCAAGAGTTCCGCGTAGCTTCCAACAGCTTCTTTTTTTCCGGTCGCCTGGCAAACCCAGATCGGCAGTGGCGTGCCCCAATAGCGTTCGCGGGACAAAGCCCAATCGACGTTAGACTCGAGAAAATTACCGAAGCGGCCATCGCGAATATGTTCAGGCAACCAATTGATCGTTTTGTTATTCGCTACCATCGCATCGCGAAATGAAGTCGTGCGAATGAACCAACTTTCACGTGGATACTGGATTAAGGGATCGGATTCTGCTCGCCAGCAAAAAGGGTAATCGTGCAAGTACTGTTCTTGATGAAACAATTTGCCTTCGTCGCGCAGTCGACGTGTGATGGGTTTGTCGGCGTCTTTTACAAAGACACCGATGTAATCATGGACTTCGTCTGTAAACTTGCCGTCTGGACCGACGGCACAAATGAGTTTCGGACCGCGACCTGTTTCAAACCGGGCTTGTTCCGCAACTAGCACATCAAAGTCCACTTCGCCGAACGCAGGTGCGAGGTGAACTAATCCCGTTCCGCTGTCCGTGGTCACATAATCTGCCGCGACAATTCGCCAAGCCAATCTTTGCGAGCCACCTGCAACGAGCTTGGCATGTTCGCTGGCCTGTCGTTCGTAGTAATAGGAAAACGGCGGTCGATACAGTTTTCCGACGAGTGACTCACCCGAAACGGTCTTGACGACTTCAAGTTGTCGTTTGGACTTTTCAGAAATCGTCGCAACGAGTGCTTCGGCAACGAGCAACTGCTCGCCGTTTTCTGTATCGCGGCAGTATGCGTACGTTAAGTTCGGATGCACTGCGGCGAATTGGTTGCTTGGCAAAGTCCATGGCGTTGTGGTCCATACGAGCAACGATGTCTTTGGATCGTCTTCGAGTGGAAATCGAACGTAGACGCTCGGGTCCGCAACTTCACGATATCCCTGGCCCACTTCGCCACTGCTGAGTGCGGTTCCACCTTGCGCCCACCACCAAACGATCTTGTGGCCACGGTAAAGTAATCCGCGATCAAACAGGTTCTTGAGTGACCACCACACGCTTTCGACGTAGCTCTGGTGATACGTCACGTAAGCTTGACTAAGGTCGATCCAGAAACCAATCCGTTCGGTCAGTCGTTCCCATTCTTGCATGTAACGCCAAACGCTTTGTTGGCATTTCTGAATGAAGGGCTCGATACCGAACTTTTCGATTTCGTCTTTGCCATGAATACCTAGCTCTTTGCAGACTTCGACTTCGACGGGCAACCCGTGCGTATCCCAGCCAGCTTTCCGCTCGCAGCGAAAACCGCGCATGGTCTGATAGCGCGGAAAAAGGTCCTTGATCGCTCGCGTCAGGCAGTGTCCTGGATGCGGCATGCCGTTGGCGGTCGGCGGTCCTTCGAAGAACACAAAGGCCGGAGCGTCGGCGCGCATATCCAGCGATTTTTGATAGATCTTTTGGTCCTTCCAAAACCGCAAGATCTCTTCTTCTTTTTTCGGAAAGGAAATGTCGGTACTAACCGCCTGAAACATAGTTCGTAAATCCGTTCAATTAATCTGAGCAAGGAGGCACCGCAGCATCAGCGATATTCAAGCAATCGCCCAATTTCGGCAGACAGCAATATAGCTTCCTTCGGCCCTCCGAATAAGGCTGGACTTTCGTCCTGCAGCCATGCGACGGTGTCTTACGGAAGCCAATTATAGAGAAGCCAAAGCTCGAAAAAAGTTCGGCTGGGATGATAAAACCTTGTCGATCCAAGCAAAAAGCCCAGCAGCGATAACTACTGGGCTTTGCAAAATTGCTGTCGTGATTTCGACTACGCTCGATCCTTTTGGCTAAGGACGGCAAAAGTGTGGTAGCGGAAAGCGGTTAGTCGACTTCGCCTTCTTCAAAATCAATGTCATCGTCATCCTTTTCAACTTCGGCCATTCCGTCATCTGGTGGCTCGATCTCATACTCTTCATCGAGCTCTTCTTCGAAGTCGTCGTCAAAGTCGTCGTCAAAATCGTCTTCATCGAAATCGTCCATCGTCTCTTCTGGGTCGGCGACCACAGGAATAGGCGCGTCCTCATCCAGATCTTCGTCAAGACCGTCATCTTCGTCTTCATCCTCCGTATCGTCGTCCCAATTCACTATTGGAGCAACGGGAGTCAGCGGAACGGGCGACTGAAGTGCGAGGTCAAACCAATCCGGTTGCGGATTTTCCACGCAGACAGTGTCGGTCGCGAATGATGGCTTCGTGCTAATACTCACTCGTGTTTCCTCGTACCTTTGTATGGGTCTTAAATAATTTGTGCCGTTGGGACGACCTGTTTGCGCCAAACTCACAAATTCGTTCGGCTGCAAGTTCTAAAGGTTGGCTCGCAAACCTGGAAATGTCAACCGGAAATTAGTTTCTCAAATATTTCTCTTTGTTCGATCATGGCCGCAATTTTGTCTGCCGGATCGGTCCTACATTCGAGCAAAACCCAACCTTGGTAGTTAATTGCCTGGAAAAGCTTAATTAGTTCGGCGTAGGGATAGTCGCCAATATTGAATTCACGGACATGGACGGTATCCCCCAATCGATCTTGGACCATGTGGAAATTTGCCGCAAGCCCCTCGCCTTTCAAGTCTTCGTCGTTCGAATTCCAGCAGACGTGAACATTCGGGTGATCGGCGACTCGGAATATGTCGCGAATCACTCGCAGGTCACTGGTCCCTGGGCCATGCACTTCGACGCGAATTTTCTGGCCAAAGCCATCGCCATACTCCGCGACTTCATTTAAAGATTTCCCGATTTGTTCGATCGTCTTTTTGTGCGGCACGCCTTCGACAAACGAATTCGGTTTGACCTTTACTCCCGAACCACCGCAATCGTGCATCAACCGGATGTATTCTTTGGTAAGCTCAATATTCGATTTCAACTTAGCCGGATCGTTCGAATGGTATTCGCAGTTCGAACCGTATCCGATCAATTTGACATTGGAATCTCGAAAGCGACTGTGAACTTCTTTGCGTTCGGCCGGGGACAATTTTAGCTCGACGGCGTGTTTGTGTTCCGTACGCAGCTCGACTCCGAGCAGTCCAGATTTTTCGCACGAGTCGATGACAGTCGGCAAGTCCATGTCCTTGCCCCATAGGTAAGTCACCAGTCCCAGCCAAAGCCGGCTCTCTTTGGGCGGCTGAGCGAGAACTGTTGGCTGCCCGCATAGCGACGCAGTTGTGGCCAGTGCTAGACCAGTGAGTCCCGATTGCAATACGTCACGACGAAGTAATGAGTCCATGGACGACCTCTCCCAGTTGATTGCCAACGCTGGCTACACGAATCAAAGCACAAAAATCAGCCTCTTTTATCGTAGTCGACGCCGAAGATTTTGGATTTAGAAAGCCTATCAAATGCTATTTTTTGTCTTTCAATAATTGCTCGACTTCGCGCCGCTGAACGAAAATCCCAGGCTCTTTGACTGTCATCTCGTAAAGCTTCAATGAATCCTCATCGCGACCGCGGTCATCGAACATTTTGGCGATGTAGTAAGCCGTTTGCGGAGTGATGCGACGGTTGCTGGCCGCCTGCGTAAGCAACCGATCTGCAATGTCCGTCGAACCCAACCGGAAATGCACCCAACCCGCCGTCGCCAAAGCTGTTTCGGCATTCGGAGCGCGTCGCAAGTTCGCTTCGGCGATTTGCTGAGCGCGAGCGCGTCTGCCTTCGTCCGCTCGCTCGATGAGCACCAGCGCCAGTTGATCGGCTGACTCCATGTCATCGGGATTCGCTTGATGGAGAGCCGAGAACATCGTTTCGGCCGCATCCAAGTCTTTGAGAAATCGAGCCGATAGACCGCGAATAAATTTCACGTCGCGTGACTCGCGGTCCGCTTCGGGAACTTTATCCATCAAGGCCACAGCGTCACCGGCTCGATCGCGCATTAGCAACCACTTGGCATATTCGACCGAGCATACGAGCTTGGCGGACTTCTCGCGAACACTGGCTTGAAACCATTTTTCGGCTTCGACATCATCGCGACGGCTTGAGTAGATCACGGCCAGCGCTAATTCAGGCTGCATCAGAGTTGTGTCCTTCTCAAATGCAGATTTCATACGAGCCAAACCCGCGTCGACATTACCTTGGACCGCTTCGACTTTTCCAAGCTCCCATTGGGCTGCGTACAAATCAGGGTCGGCTTTGAGATGATCTGAATAAATCTTGATCGCATCATCGAGCCGCTCGCGATTCTGTGCAGTTGCGGCGCGCAACCGGGTCAACTCGCGATTGAAATTCCTGCGGCGTTGATCGGACCATTTTTGACTTGCTGCCAAGACACGAGTCCGCTCAAGCAACAAGAACGCATCAGTCAGTCTTCCCGAAGACAACGCGATTTCCCCCAAACGCAGATATGCATCGGGATCATCGTTCTTTGTGAGATAACTGTCCAGCCGCGCGATCGCGTCTCCCGCCCGACCGCTTGCCAAAAACATCCTGGCGACAATCACAACAGGAGCTTCGAGACCAGCGTCTGCCATTTTCGCTTCGACCAACGCGGCTTCGCAAGTCGCAAGATCCCCCGCTTGAAACGCTTCGCTCGCTTTGGTCAATAAAGCTTGCGTCTTTTCATCGGCGGAAGTCGGCACGTTGGAGGTTGTTGAATCCGTCGCTTTATCGGGGATGCTTTCGTTGGCAGCTTTGTCGACATCTTGGACTGGAACTGTCGGTGGGTCCTGCGCGCCAGCCGAGTTGATTGCGGGACTCAACAAATAGCTTGCTAGAAAAAGAAAATGGGCAGCCACAAGTTTGTTTGCGACTGCCCAGAAATTGATTTGCTTACGTCCATCGACGAATGTTGGAATCATGCTTTTGGCTTTGGAAGCTTTGGTGAATGAAGCACCGAAAGCAACTAAGCTGCTTTGCGGCGAGACTTTTTCTTGTCTTCGAGACTTTTCAAGTCCTCTACATTCTTAGCTAACCCAACCACTCGCATCAAGCGGATGATGCCATAAGTCCAGTCAAACTCCCACCAACGATGACCGTGTTGTGCCAATCGCGGATGAGCGTGATGGTTGTTGTGCCAGCCTTCGCCGTACGCCAAGATCGCCACCCACCACAAATTGCGGCTATCGTCGCGAGTTTCGTAATTCTTGTAGCCCCACATGTGACTTGCAGAATTCACAAACCAAGTGCTGTGAAGCACAAATACCATGCGAACAAAAACGCCATAGACCAGCCAAGACATTGCCAAAGGCAAACCGCCAACCAAATAGCCTGCGCCCGTCAATAATACAGCCAGTCCAATGTGAATCGGTAGGAACCAACGCTCAAGGCCCATCAAGAACCGATCTTTCATCAAGTCGGGTACCCATTTCTTGAAAAAGGCTTGCGGGTCACCATCGTCCATGCGAACGGCCAACCAAAACATGTGTGACCACCAAGGTCCATCGTGTGGCGAATGCGGATCGCCAGGCTGATCGCTGAATGCATGGTGTTTGCGATGATTGGCTGTCCAAGTCAACGGACCGCCTTCGCCTGCCAACACGCCAACAACGGCCAGCGACCGACGCATCCAAGTCGGCGTTTCAAATCCGGTGTGCGTCAACAGTCGGTGATAGCCGAGACAAATCCCAAGACTACCCGTGACCCAGTGCAATAAAAACACCAACGCCAGCCCGCTCCAAGAAAACGTCCAAAAAGCTGCCAGCGCTCCAATGTGCACCAAGGTCAGCCAAATCAAGGCCGCCCAGCTAACGACTGTCTTGCGCGGTTCGGCGACAGGTTCCGTGTGTTCCAACGTGCCCGGTCCAAGCATAGGAACCGGTGTGATTTCCTCGACGCGCGGTGTTGTGCGAGGTTCTAGTAATGTTGCGTGATGATGCCTTGTTCTCGATGGCATGCGTTTCATGAGCTTTTCCTGCCCTTAGCGAATGAATCCGGGCGAACACGTTTCCGCCCATTGCGTTACTTTGTTTCCGTCTGGTTACCGAGCACAACTGTGCTGGGTTCCCCTATTTAATTAACGCATGTTGTAAGCCATCTATGTCCGCGTGGCGTTAACACTTTGTAAACACTGCGTAAAACTTTTGAACAGTTTGTGCCATTGCGAGCAAAACCTTTGTATTTGCTAGGTATTACCCAAATCAACATCGCGGATTAATTCGCGGTCGCTCTTCCGCCAAAACGCCAGTTTCCACCCGACCGAAACCAGATGGGTGTGAAAATACTCCTGAAAATGGCACCAAGTGAGTTGACCTATGTACACTTCCTGCCAAAATTGTGGGCCAAACCTAAGCAAATCGAGTGACAAGGTCCGAGACCAAGGCAAATGCAATGCTGGCTAAGCTGAAAACGTATTCGCTACTTGGAATCGACGCTATCCCTGTGGATGTCGAAGTCGATTTGTCCGCCAGCCCCCTCCCGAAAACTGTCCTGGTCGGACTTCCTGAACAAGCCGTCCGCGAAAGCACACATCGCGTCGAACGAGCTTTGGTGAATAGCGGTTTTACTCGCCCGCATGATCGAGTCGTCATCAACTTGGCACCAGCCGAACTTCCCAAGCAAGCGGCATCGTTTGATTTGTCGATCGCCCTGGGAATCTTGATCGGCAGCGGGCAAATGTCGTCGGACGTTACCGAGCAATACGCGATCGTCGGCGAGTTAGCATTGGAAGGTTTTACGCGATCGGTGAAAGGCGCGCTGTCGATGGCGATCGCGACGGCCAAACAAGAAGGCTTGCGCGGCTTGCTCGTTCCGACCGAGAACGCAGCCGAAGCTGCCGTTGTCGAAGACATCGAAGTCATCCCCATATCGAGCTTGTCCGAAGCCGTTGGTTTCCTCACAGGCCAAGTTCGCATCGAAGCAGTCCCATCCAAACTTGACGAAGTGTTTCAAACCTACAGCCGTTACGATATCGACTTTTCAGATGTTCGCGGACAAGAGATGGCCAAGCGTGCTCTGATGCTTGCCGCTGCAGGTGCGCATAACTTGATCATGCTCGGACCGCCCGGTTCGGGAAAAACGATGTTGGCCAAGCGATTACCTACGATTTTGCCAGTGCTGACAGCAGCCGAGTCGATTGAAACATCGCGAATATATTCTGTGCTGGGTCGGCTTCAACCAGGCCAACCCCTGATGGCCCAGCGACCGTTTCGTTCGCCGCATCACACAATCTCCGAAGCCGGATTAGTTGGCGGCGGTAGTCCACCGGGACCTGGCGAAATCAGTATGGCGAACAATGGTGTTCTCTTTCTCGACGAGCTGCCCGAGTTCAATCGCAAGACTTTGGAAGTCATGCGTCAGCCGTTAGAGGATCGCGTGGTGACGATCTCGCGAGCCCTTCGCAGCAGTACGTTCCCCGCCGACTTCATGTTGGTCGCTGCGCTGAATCCGTGCCCATGTGGTTATCGAACCGACCCAAGGCGAACTTGCAATTGCACACCGCCGATGATCGAACGCTACATGGGTCGCGTGTCGGGTCCGCTGATGGACCGAATAGACATCCACATCGAAGTTCCCGCTGTGCCGTTCAATGAACTGTCGTCTGGCCAAGCGGGCACAAGCAGTGCGGAGATGCGCGAGCAAGTCACGTCGGCTCGCGAAGTTCAGTCGAAACGGTTTGCAGGAACATCGACCCGAGCCAACGCACAGATGTCGAGTCGTCAGTTGCGGCAATATTGTCCGCTTGGCAAGGAGCAGCAGAGCATTTTGAAGCAAGCCGTCACCGAAATGGGCCTGTCCGCCCGCGCCCACGACAAAATCCTCCGAGTATCCCGCACCATCGCCGACCTAGAAACCACCCCCTCCATAGAACCACACCACCTCCACGAAGCCATCAACTACAGGATGCTGGACAGGGATATTTGGACGTGAGCTTAAATTCGCCATTTTGCGTAGCCAATTGCTTGACTACACTTCGTTCCTAGTTATCCTGAAAGGTTGATTATTTCCGAATAGGCAAAATATTGGGGCCCAACATGATCTCCAAAAGAATTCTTTTGGCATCTCTATTCATCGCAATCGCTTCGCTCAAAACGTTTGGTCAGTCGCCTGACACTTTTACGTGGATTACGAACAACAGTGGATGGATCACCAATCCTGGCGGCAATTGGTCCGACTCTTCTGCAAACACTGGTGGCTTCCCTGGACTTACAAGTCGAGCAACACCAACTGGCAATACTCCTATCGATATTGCATTGATCAATGGTACGACCACAAATACTACAATCGGTATTAACATGTCTGCAACATCGCCTGGAGCGAACGGACAATTGGCGGTTGGTGGGATTATTTTTAGTCGAACGAATGCAACTAGTTTGTCAATTGGAAACTCTTCAAGCACTGGCGGGATATTAAAGCTAAATGGCGGGTACGATGGCGGGTTTTCAAATGTGATTTTGGCGAACATCAGCAATACGGCAGACTTGAGCATTGTAAAAAATGTAGGTGGCGGCACGGGCTCCTTTGGAGTTCAACTCGGAGCAAATGGCAAAGAAATCGCTGTTTTGAATTCCGGCAGAACACTTACCATCGATGTTGTTGTCAGCGAAGCAGCAGCAAATACCGGTTTCACGAAGACTGGTGCTGGCACATTGATTTTGAGTCAAGACAACACATATACCGGGACCACCACAATTAACGGAGGGAAGATTCAAGTTGGAAACAACACATCCACTGGCTCTCTTGGCAGTGGAGCGGTTGCGAACACAGGTGCACTGGTCTTTAATCGGACTGGAACTTTCACAATTGTAAACAGCGTATCGGGTACTGGCGGAACTATTGAGAAAGGGAACGTAAGTGGTGTGGCTACCTTCTCCGGCAACCTGACAAACACCGGTTCATTCACCAATAATGGAGGCACTTCCATTTTAACCGGTACCAATTCCTACGGTACTACAATTAATAACGGCGGAACGATACAGGTTGGAAACAACACAGCCATTGGCTCTCTCGGCAGTGGAGCAGTGACAAACCTTGGGTCACTAGTTTTTGACCGAACTGGAACTTATACGGTGGGAAACAATGTATCTGGTGTTAGTGGAAGTATTACGCAGAACAATTCAAGTGGAGTCGTTACCTTTTCCGGTAATCTGACCAGTACTGCCGGTTATTTCAACAACACGGCAGGCACGTCGATTCTAACCGGCA
The DNA here is from genome assembly GCA_031373875.1 of Pirellulaceae bacterium. Lineage (GTDB taxonomy): Bacteria > Planctomycetota > Planctomycetia > Pirellulales > Pirellulaceae > JANMGV01. The sequence continues at coordinate 9,602 of JANMNK010000676.1, forward strand.
CCAACTCCTACGGTGCAACGACAATTACCGCCGGAACGCTTCAGGTTGGAAACAACACAGCGACGGGCACGCTTGGTAGCGGAGCGGTTGCGAACACAGGTGCACTGGTCTATGATCGGACTGGAACTTTCACGGTTGGTAACAGTGTATCGGGTACTGGCG
>JANMNK010000728.1:0-1733 GCA_031373875.1 Pirellulaceae bacterium
AACTTTACGAAACGCATCTGGCCTTTCCCAAGCCACGGTGAAAGCACAGATACCGCCCGAGCTAATTCCACAAATCCCTCGCAAGTCAGGATTGTCCGTTAGCTTATATGACTCGCCGATTTCTGGAAGCATCTCCTCCAAGATAAATCGCGAGTATTGGTCGCTTAACGTGTCGTACTCGAAACTGCGATTTTCGGGCGCTGGTTGCCAGCCTCGTTTTTCTGGTAGCTCTTTCTTCTTATGACCGGGGTCGATAAAAATGCCGATCGTAACGGGCATCTCGCCAGCATGAATCAAATTATCCATGACAACGGTCGCTCGAAATTGACCGTTCGGGTCGACATAGGTGTGACCGTCCTGAAAGACCATCACAGCAGCCGGTTTGCTCCCATCGTACTGAGCCGGAATGTAAACCGAATAACGTCGCACCGTATCCGGATAAACTGTGCTTCGCCATTCGTGTTCGGTAATGTTGCCTTGCGGCACTCCCTCTTTGCATTGCGAGTCCGGTCCAAGCTTGTATTGCTCATCGCCACATTTGCCGACGCCCGTAAACATGGTAAGCACCATCAAGCAAACGACGCTACTACGGATTCTATTGATCATGGATTCGCTTTCAGAATGTAAGTTCTCGAAGTTTTTGAATTTCAATAGGCCTAGGCCGAGATGTTAGTCGAAATGTTAGTCGACGCAAGTTCGCTTGGATTCTTGCTCATCGTGTAATCTACTTGGCTTTGCTGACCAAGACCGCTGCAAGTTCAAGCATCAGTTTCTCAAGCTGTGCATAATATTCGTCCTCGCTCAATTCCGATTTTCGTAGGCGGAGCGACTCAAGTTCCGTTTCAATTCGATCTCGTTCCAGCACTTGATCTTCCGTCAATCGCAGTATTCGTTCGTTTTGAACAAGCGTAAGTTTTCGAGCCAGCGAGCCGTCGACGGTCGCGCCATCTTTGGCCTTTTCTTGAACGCGCATCCCTCGAAAAAAGCTGGCTGGGGTCCCTCGCTTGTCTCCGTTATCGTCCAGCAAAGCTTGCTCTGTCGCGAGCCGGGATTCCTCTTGATAGTAATTACGCACGCGGCTCGAAGCACTCAAGAACGCTTCGAGAATACTGACCGCATTGTCATGATCCAAGTCCGATTTGGGATCGCCGATAGACTCGGCAAAGAACCGGCCGAAACGCGAATAATTCACTTCCGATCCGCTCTTGGTCGCCGTCACGATGACTCGGTTTTCTCGCGACAACTGATTGATAAATGGAGCGCTGCAGGACGACGCGTTGACGATCACTTGCGGGCCAAGATTTTTTTGCAAAGCGTCATTTAGGTCGGTCGGCGTCAGATCGGGACCTCGCATATTGAATTTGGCTAATTTTCCATCAAACGTTCCATGGCCAATCAATATTATCCAAAGAACGCGAGAGTCCTTTTGGTCTTTTTTGAGACTTGCCAACAGTTGTTCTCGGTCGGTCGTGGAACCGCCAACATCACTGGTGCCGTCAATCAACTCGAAATCAACATCTCTCAAACTTTCGCGAATGCGTTGAACGGCTTGACGAAATTCTTCGGCGTAGGATTCTTCGCCTGGCGCACCTAGCACAACGATAAAGCGAGCTTGACCATCACTACCGAACGCAACCAAAGGAACTATGGAAGTCAGCAAAACACAGACAAGCAAGTAACGGGCTTGGCTAATAAAGCCCGCCAATACGCAGCGTTCCATCATGCCAATCCGC
>JANMNK010000735.1:0-6454 GCA_031373875.1 Pirellulaceae bacterium
TAGAAGGAGTACGACACGCCGATCGGACGCCGCACAACTAGCTGAAGCACTGGTTCACTGGCAGTCATAGATAATTACTCGACTTGGTATCACGCGTTGTGTCATTCCGCAAATGTTTCATTCTGCAAGATCTTGTGAAGATGAAAATGATGGCGGCCTAATTTACCACCGTAATTACCGCCGGTAATCAAGCGAACACCACACTGTGGGCCAACTTGACATGCCGCCAAGATTCCCCGGCGCATCGCGATGGCAACAACTTCCGGCGTAAGCCCATCGATGACTAATTCGAGGGCCGCCGACGCATCATCCCCGATTGCCGATTTGGTTAAGTCCTGAAGCGTGGGGCAATAGGCATCGTTTGTCGAGGCGTTAAGCGACTTGTAGCGAGATCCTACTTTGGAACCGCTTCGCGCCACGCCGCCAGGAAAAGGGACAATAACTGTCGGCATTCCCTTTATGGCTTTTACGGCTGCGTCACAAGCGTCGAGAGCGCCATCGATCGTGGTGGCGATAACCAGAAAGTTACCGCCACCGACTGCCGACGTGCGAGGAACGGTGTCTTGGCAAACGAATTCTCCATCCATCACCGGGATACGCCAGTACCTTTCCCGACCGAGCTTTTTCGAGATTTGGAAGCCATCACCAAAGTATCGAACTTTGGAGCCCATCGCGATTCGCTTTTCGCCTTCGATGCCAGCGAATATAGAAGTGCTTGGACAAGTCAGCACGCACTGGCCGACCCGCCGCACGAGCTGTTTCTCAAGTTCCGTTTTAGAAACGGCAAATAGCAGGACGGAAACTCCAGGCCGCCCATCGGGAGTTTGGTCTTCTGTCAAGTCGCCTTCGATCCCGGCTTCGACTCCGCAACCAATAACACTGGTGGCAAAGCCCGTCATGGCTTCGGCAGCGCGGCGAGCCCAAACGTTTTTCGCCGCTGTGATGATGACGCGCGTTGCCGTCATGTCGAAAGCTTCGGCAAATGTGTCCTCGATCGGAATTCCGTTAATATTCATATGATTTTGCTGCTACGACGCGATGGGAACGCAGGCGATACGTTGAAGAGAACTTCCGAAATGATCTTGAAATTCACCTTCGCTGATGATCGTACTCTTTGGCGAAACGCCATAAATACCTTGCCAAGCTTCGTTCAACCTTTTTTTGATAGAAGATTCGTAGCCGACCAACGCCGACCAAGTGGACTTTGGTGCACCGCCAACGATTTTGTTGTCGCGTACAACAAGTTGCCCGTTGCGAAAAACCAAGTGAGGCTCGGTAAACATACGCTCAGAGTTTGCGTTCTGTCGATAAACAACAACATCCGCAAAGCAGTTGTCAGCAAGTTGACCAATATGTTCTAATCCCAAAATCTTTGCGGGACCACTGCGAGTAATCATTGCGATCTCGTCGAGCGTGTATTCACGTCGTAAACTGCTTAACGGCGAGGTCGCTCGCACATCTGGATGGAGTTTAGCCAAAACTTCCTGCCGATAATTATAATCCATCAACAAACGAATAAGATGCGGATATGCAGTGAAGGGGCCGCCGTTTGGATGGTCGGTCGTCAAAAAGACTCGATGCGGATCTTCGACGCGCAGCAACAACTCAAGGCCAATCGTCCACTGCAACGAATGGACGTATTGTTCTTGACGATAGCGAAAAGGAACGACGCCGCAGGCCGTTTGGCATTCCGTCGTTTGGAAAATGACTTTCCGAGGATCGGCGTGTTTGCGATTTGCAAATTGATGAGCCACATCCGCAGAGATTGTGACAGTTTGCCCGAAGAGCACTTGGCCGACGTCCAAGCTAATTTTTGGGTTGCGATTGACGGCATCCGCAAGTCGCTCAGCAGCAGATGAAAAGCCGTGAGGACCGTGGTTTCCGTAAGCGTGAAACTGAGCATGGGCCAAATGAATTCGGCATCCTTGGACGGCATCGATCGTAGCCAAAGTCGTTTCGATGTTCCCCGCTACACCCAGTTGGCTGCAATGCACATGGACAGGATGAGGAAGCCCCAAGCGATCAACAGCTTCGGCGATCGCATGTAGAATCTGCCGGCCCGTACAGGCATAATGCGGGTGTACTTGATCGAGCGTATAATCGGATGAGCCGAAACGGAACGCGTTGATTCCGCCTGCATTGACGACTTTCACGCCAAGGCACTGATGGGCGTTCACCATCCAGCCTACATAATCCGTGATCTGCGACTGAGATACATTTTCGCTAAGCCATCGCAGCAGCAGGTCATCATTTCCAAGTAGCAGCAATCCGGCTGTGTCCAAGTAAGGTGTATCGCTCATCTCCAAATGAGCATGGCGGGCATTGCACGGTACAACTGCCGGCTCGACGGCCATCGTGTATCCCATCCGCAAGTATCGATGACCGGCTTCGTGGGTCGATGGAACTGGGCACGAGAGGGATTCGCCGAAATCGGCTTTAGAACGATGCCGCAGTTTTCGTTCGGGCATCAACAGACGCGCGAGATTGACTTTACCACCACCGATATGCGTATGGATATCGATCCCCCCCGACATGACAACGCAGTCGCGAACATCGTATGTTGCAACGGGTTTTGCGTTCGGGGCAATGCTTTCGCGGATTCGGTCATTCACGATGAACAAATCGCTAGCTTCACTGATTCGGCCCTTAGCCGGATCGCAAATTACGCCACCAGTCAATTTGATGATCATTTAGCGCGAGCTCCGGGGTGTTGGCCACTCGCGTTTTCGGCTTGAAATAAAGCAGCCACAATCCGAACTAACACGCTGCCAGCGGACGGCAACATCGAATCGCGAAGTTGAGGGCAGATGGACGCATCGACCGAGTCGGACCGGAATAGGATGCTCTCATGGTCAACACCCGGCAGGCCAATCGCGATTTCGACCTTTGGATAGGGACCGACCGTGCGAAAGTTCCTTGGGGCGGACAGCAGGATATTGGGTAAGGAAACGGGCAAAGCTGCCTCTTCATCCTGTTCGACCCAAAGCAAACAATCCGTTTGCAAGTCTTGCGGTTCTGTGGGGAAACGAAATCGAGACGGATCGTACTCAGCTGTGCCTTGTTGAAATCGGACGCGCCCAGGGAAACCAGTCAACCAAGTACAAACTTGTTGAAACGTTATTCCCCTCCCCGCAAGCGGCAGCGCAGCGCAACTTGCCCCGCAGTTAAACTTGCTAATCCATCGCAGCAGCGTCTCGGTCCATAAATCTCGATCCGTAGCAGCGATATATTCGGGATTCCAAACCATAACGAGATTGCTTGCACCACCGATCAAGCTTGCAATTTCGGTTGAGGATGGCGTCGAAGGACCAAGCAATCCGTTCAAACTGTTAGGCAACAAAGGCAGCGCGCATTGAATGGAAGTTACCACTCGATCGGTCCCCTCCAAGGATTGTTTTGCAGCATGGCTCCAATTGCCCAGTAGCACGACGCGCCGATGCAGCAACTGGCTCGCTGTCGGAATGTCGAGGAGTCGAGCTCCGAGTCGCGGCATCGAATTTAACAGTCGATCATCGCCAAGGAAGATGACGACATCTGCTCGAAAGCGTATCTCCGCGATAGTTTCGCTAACGATTCCCGCGCGTTGAATCGCCGTCAACGTGTCGAAGGTTGCATCGCTATCGGCCAAGTCCACAATCGCATCGCAGCGTTTAGCCAATTCAATAGCAGCGCGAGCCGCACGCACATCCATTATGCGGCCGGAGATGACTGGATATTTTGCATTGAGGAGCAATGAAGCTGCAGCCAAGATGGCTTCTTCCACGCTCACCAACCGACCATCGATACGAGCACCATCAAAATGCGATTCGGAACTCGTTGGCCTAGAAGAAGTGGTATTGGGTGATTGAATTCCAAACCCGCGCAATTTCCGACTTCGCAATTCGCATGCGTTAATCGCGTCGTCTTCATCGCACAACAAGGAACAGAATGGGCAGTTCATCGAATGGAAGCTGTCTTGGCCCCATGCTGGCTGAGAGCTTCGAGCACTCGATCGGTAATCGCAACGGTACCTAGCGACGGTCCTTTTGTAAGATCGGCGGTGCGGTGACCTTGAGCAAGCACGGTTTGGACCGATTGCTCGATCGCGGTCGCTTCATCTTCTAGTCCCAACGAATGTCGCAGCAGCATCGCGCCAGCGAGAATCGTAGCCAACGGATTTGCGATACCTTTACCTGCGATGTCTGGTGCTGAACCGTGAATTGGCTCATAAAGTCCAGGTCCGCCCGCGCCAAGCGACGCACTGGGCAGCATACCGAGCGAGCCAGGCAACATGGATGCTTCGTCGGTCAAGATATCGCCGAACATATTGCTCGTAACGACAACGTCAAAGCTGCGTGGACGGCTGATCAGATGCATGGCCATCGAGTCGACCAGAACCACATCGTACTCAAGATCGGGAAATTCTTCTGCAACCAATCGGGCACAAACGCGTCGCCACAAGCGACTGGCTTCGAGAACGTTTGCCTTGTCGACCATCGTCAATTTTCCCCGTCGATTCCGCGCGGCGTTCCCAGCCAGTCGGAAAATGCGTTCGATTTCGTAAGTTGAGTAAACCATCGTGCTAAAGGCTCGTTCGCCGCCATCCGGCAAAGTTTCCAAGCCCGACGGGCCGAAATAAATTCCGCCGGTTAATTCGCGGAAAAAAAGAATGTCGGTTCCTTCGACGATTTCTCGTTTGAGCGGCGAAGCATCCACGAGTTCCGGGAAAGTTACTATGGGTCTCAGGTTGGCAAATAACCCCAATTCTTTTCGGATGCGTAGTAAACCTGCTTCGGGACGTGTCTTTGCATTCGGATTATCCCATTTCGGTCCACCAACAGCGCCCAATAGAATCGCATCGGACTTTCGACAAGCTTCGAGTGTGTTCTCTGGCAGCGGATCACCAAACTGATCGATTGCAGTTCCACCGATAGAGTGTTGGTTAAAGCTAAACTGATGGCCATATCGATCAGCGACCATGGCAAGGACCCGTCGCCCCTGCTCAACGACTTCGGGTCCAATACCATCACCCGGCAACAATACGATATTCGCTTGCACTTCGTTTTATCTCCCACAACCTGATCTCTAGGGACTACTATCTTTTTGGAATCCCAACAATCATAAAAAACAATGTGCGAATATATCGCAGTAGGTTGTTTCTGAACACGCCAAGCCATGGACGGTTCGTTGGTTTCGGCTGGAAAAATCCGTTCATCCTCGCTATGCTCTTTGACTTGCCAAAGTACTATTTCGCCAAGTGATGCTGGCGAACAATCCACTGGGAGTTGTTTATGCTGACTGCGATTATTGTGGTGTTTGTCCTAGGCTATATGGCCATTGCGTTCGAACACAAGCTGAACATCAACAAGGCAGCTTCGGCACTATTTATCGGGGCGGTCTGCTGGACCCTTTTCGCGCTCGACCATCAAAACTTGGTTAAGAGCGTGCCTGAGTGGTTTACTGCGCAGGCACAGGCCGACGGCGTGCATCCGGACTCGTTGCATTATTTGGTCGACGGACAATTGACACGCGCGCTCGCAGAGATTGCACAGATTCTGTTTTTCTTAATGGGAGCCATGACGATTGTCGAGCAAGTCGACGCGCATGAAGGGTTTGCGATCATCACCGATCGAATCAATTCACGCAGCAAGCGAAAACTGTTGTGGATCGTTTCTTGGTTGGCTTTCGCGCTTTCCTCGGTATTAGATAACTTGACCACCACAATCGTGATGGTGTCGCTGTTGCGAAAAATTATTCACGACAAGGACCTTCGTAAATTATTCGTCGGCGTCGTCATTATTGCCGCCAATGCGGGTGGCGCTTGGACTGTCATAGGTGACGTTACAACGACCATGCTCTGGATCAAGAACAAGATTGGGACGGTCGAGGTGATGCAGGCCCTGTTGCTTCCCAGTATTGTTTGTTTGTTAGTGCCGTTGATGGGCATCAGCTATTTTATCAGGGGGAATATTGATCCTCGCGACAATCATCATCCCGCTCATGTCTCCAAAGGAATCAAGCCCTGGCATCAAAAACTATTCCTGTTCCTGGGGTTGATTGGATTGCTAAGCGTACCGATTTTCAAAACCTACACGCACTTGCCACCATTCATGGGCATGCTGATCAGTCTCAGCGTCATGTGGATCGTTTCGGACTTGATCAGCCACACATTGGACGAAGCAACGCGTTCGAGCACCGGCGTTGTCGGTGTGCTCAAGCGAATCGATATGTCGAGCATACTTTTCTTCTTGGGCATACTCCTCGCCGTAGGAGCGCTCTCCGCGACGGGAGTCTTAAGGAATCTGGCCGAGCAACTCGATCAAAGCATCAAGTCGCATGAAATCGTGGCGATCGTAATCGGGCTAGTTTCTGCGGTCGTGGACAACGTGCCGTTGGTAGCCGCTTCCATGGGCATGTACGGCTTGGCGCAGTACCCGCCTGACAGCTTTCTGTGGGAATTCATGGCCTATTGCGC
>JANMNK010000740.1:0-2146 GCA_031373875.1 Pirellulaceae bacterium
CACGCCCGACCTGCAGAATATGTGATAACTATCTTTGCTCTATTAGTGTCGATTAGCGAAGATTAGTGTTTGAAATTTTGGAACACTAATCTGCACTAATCTTCACTAATCGAAAAAAACAAGTTCTGTTGCTCTCAGGGACTTTGGCTCGGCACGCTGAGACCGAGGAACACGGGCTTGCTCGCGCCGGATTTCCTGAATTCCGGATATCGATCTTCGCTCTATAAGTGTCGACTCGTGAGAAAATTCGTTAGGGTCTTCAAAGCACCATCTGCAGGATGCACTTATTGAGGTGGGGAAACTTTTAAGAAATACGAAAAAGCCCCGAGCAGCACGCCTCGATTTGTATTGTGACATTCTAGACACTGCGTACCTGCTCGAAGCGAACCGAGCATTCGGGTATTGTTGGAATCATTCGTTATCACAATGTCCTCGTCGACCAGTAATCTTGCCAAGGCAGTTCGTTCAAACTCGTCCAAGTCGCGAGTTTTAACGTTTGGCAATCGCAGTTCATCCATTCGCGGCATGTGGTCAAGCACGTAGACTTTGGGAACATCAAATTTCAAAAGGCTGACCAATTCCACCTTCTCGATACCGATGGCCTGGTCCTGATCGCTATTAATAACTGCATTTGGCGATGCATGTATCGCATGTTCAACAAAGGCAATTAAGGATTTCCTCGGTTTAACGATCATGCCATAACCTAACGGGTCCACAAAATCCAGCTTGAGAGCTTGGTGCAAGTCCTCCGGTGAATTATGATCCGCATCAAACCCATAGGAACTTCTCCAACGACTGAGAAATTCTCCCGCATCGGTAGATCGCGTACTAGTTCCCGCTACGGAGGCGAACGGGATATTCGTGATGGGCGGGATCCTCAAAGTTCTCATATTTGGACGATACATTCGATTAAAACCAAACCCGTCCGCAGCAATGAACCTTTGATAAGCTCGATCGTGGAGATATTTTAAATCCGTAACCCGTTGGTGATTATCAAGCTTCTGCAGATCGTAATCAAATTGAGTCAACCTATCATCCGATTTCTTGCTCATGGCAAACGGGATCGATCTCATTGAGGAACTCTTTCTTTCGTAGTCCAGTCTTTCATCGATTTGGACCAGCGGATAAAGCCTACGGGTTTCTTTGAGCGATTCGACTTTGATCCTGCCCCACAGCCCTGCAGTAAACATTCCAATGGCGACGCTCAGAAATCCGATGTACGTGATGCCGCGTTGCGTTATTGGGGATTTGGAACCATAAACCACGAAACTGAACAAAGCCAAAACACTAGCTTGAGAAACAGCGTAGGTCGAAAGGAAACAAACACCCGCTGCCAGCCACATGAACGAGATCGCGACGGACGCAAACCTAAGTCGAGGATCGCGCGCTAAGATCACCCAAGCGAACGCGACGATAGCCGAAATCGGCACGACGATCACAACCATTGCATTGAATCCAGCCGTCAAAGCCCAGACCGAGACAGCACAAAAGGCGATCAGCGCAAAGATATCTTTCAGATTCAACTGGGAGTCGCGCATTGTTGATAGCGGAGCGGAAGACTTGTGCACCAAATAGTAATTTGAACATAAACGAGGCGATGCGATTTTGTTCCTATTGGAGCACGAGCAAAATTACACCGCAGGTTTCGATGCTCCTATTGTAGCGGTCTTAGGACCAACTCTGGAACTCGTAGCGAAATTATCATTCAGAAGCGCGAGCGAACTTCGTTCTCGAGAAGTTTCATTCACTTTCAACGAACTTTTTGCCGTGTTCGATGGGGATGGATTTTCCGCGGAGACGGGCGGTCGTAATGCGGAAAAAGTCGTACCAACTGCGACGGAGTTTGCTACTGATTAGGAGTTCGAAATCACCGGTTCTTCGCCCGATGCTGGACTCGGCTAATTCACGTTGGGTCTCGCGTAACGCATTTGTCAAGTAATCTTGCCACTGTGGCTTCGTCGTGCAACCCGTCTCATCGGCGCGAATGATTCGGCCAAGTCGAACTAAGGCCTCCGGCAGTCGCTCTTCCCAAAATGGATACTCAATGGCGATTGGCACTAGCAACGCATTGGGCGCGTCGTGAGCCAAATGAGCCAGACCGTGCATGAGTGGTTGAGAATGATCCCGTGGATCGGCGAAACGACCT
>JANMNK010000744.1:0-8378 GCA_031373875.1 Pirellulaceae bacterium
CCTGTCACCAGCTAACTGCACGATTCGTTCGGCAAATTACATTCGCGGCGACCGAAGGGGCACTTGCCGATTTACGAAGGCATACGGGTGTTTCGGATTTATGACGCAAGGCATAGAACTGCTTAGAAAAGACGAACGTCGGCGAAAAGAAGGTTTTCGTCGGGCGGTCGTTGAAAAATTCGTCAAGAAGTCCAGGAGGCTTCGAGAGGCCGATCGATCGCATGTTGGCTAACGCGTTCGCCTGGCTCGAAATCGCGACGCCCCCAGCACGATCAATTGCAGAAAAGAATAGATCGCGAGTATTCCAATGCCATACGGTAAGGCCGATTCGAAGCCCACATCTCGTGCAGCAACTGGACCGAGCACTTCGTCTGGCGCATCAGGCAAATACCGGATGTTGACTTCGTCGCCCAGTGTGGGAGTCATGCAAAACTGCATGTACCCCAGGGTGTGGCGACGCTCGGTCCCTTTGGAATCATTCAACTGCAACGTAATTCTCTCCGGCAGAGGGTGTGGTGGTGGTGGGTCTAACGCTACAACGACTGCTGGCACTTCAGGGGCCACATTCCATTTTCGCTGAAGTTGTATTGCCCAATAAACGAGGATGCCGAGCGACACGACCAGTGCACAATGAATCGTGACGCTTAGCAGTATTTTACGATTGCGTACGGTCGTAAGTGATGATGGGGCAGGGAGTTCTCGAACTTCGGACAGCCTCTGTTGCTCCTTCGTCCATAGTCCCGTGCCGATACGCGGTGCCTTTTCAGGGTCACATAAATGTACCTTCGCCACCAGTCCGTCTCGCAGCGTTAGCCCCAGTCCCAGCGAAGGGATCCAGATCGTACCGCGTGCAAGCAGTTCGCGACTTTGTTGGTTCGAGTCCGCATGAGTTGCTTGGTGCGATGCTTCGTCGATTTTTTCAATACTACACCAAAGCGTCTGTTTCCGAGGAACTTTGAACATGCCGATGATTTCATGCGCCCGCTTGCCCATCACAGCGAGCGGACCGAATCGAATGCGAGGGTCTTCGACATCGATTCGGTCCAGAGTCCGATGGGTTGTTTCGGAAAAAACAAACTGAGTGTGAATTTCTGGTACCGATAATTTCCTAAGTCGGTCCGGAATGAGATCGTTTACGTTGACGTGATGGTCGCGCAAAATTTGAAACAATGACTCATATTCGGTCCCTAGTATGAACGGTCCCATGCGAACGCAAAGTTCGACCGACCAAAATTGATCACTCTTCATTTGTGCTACTCGGCAACTTCCATTCCGTCAGGATTGATAAAATAATCCCTGCCGTCAAGTTTCACTCTAGCTTTGCCTCGATCAAACGGTTCGGCGTATTCATACTTGACGGGAATTACAACCTTCGCATTTTCGTCCAAGAATCCATATCGATCGTTTACTCCGACGCGAATGCGTTTCACATCCGAGTCGTAGTAGCCAACTTCATCGTAGATCAGTTCGGTTACCAATTTCCCATCCAAGTCGACAAATCCGCTCCAGTATTTTTTGTTCTCAATCTTGATCACTTGCCAGCAGCGTGGACTTTGGGGACTGACCTGATCGTAGTTCAATTCTGCAACTGTCTTTCCTTGCGTGTCGATGATTCGATGGCGATCATCTGCCTTGACCCATGCACGATCATGATGAAACGACTCCGCGAATTCGAAATCCATATCGAATGCTTTTTCGAAGTTGGCATCAAGATAAAACCTCCTATCGTCCACGCTGACCAAAGCTAGTCCGCAGCTATACGGTTCGGCATACTGAAATCCGTTGACTTCGTCGAGATCTTTCGACGAGACGAATCCTTGATCTAAAGGAACGAATAGAAATTTATTTTCGACCAGCAACAAAGCGAGGTTTCCGGTAATGTCGTTCACCCCCATTCTCGAACGCGGTTGAACAACTTCATTTCCCTGTGCATCGACAATCCCTTCTTGGTAAATGTCTCCGTCACGTATGCAGATTTTGGCAAAACCGCTTTCGTTCGGTTTGTCGACTTTGACTTCCCGTGAACTTGATGATTCCATATTTTCCGCCACGTTGTCAGAGGATGGCAAATTTGCTGGCACGCTATTGGTTGATGATTCCATGTTTTCCGCCACATTGTTGGTGGATGGCAAATTCGCTGGCACGCTTTTAGTTGATGTTTGGTTGTTGTTCCTTCCACACCCTGAGATGGATGCAAGGACCATGGCGAATGCAATTTGGCGATGGTGCGATTTCATTTTACTGTTCCCCTATTTATTCGTGTAATGACTCATGATGGACATGTTTGTTCCATTTCAGCGAGTGCGCGGTCTTGTAATCGAGGTCGTGGCGAACTTTAAACGGTTACTCACCAGTGGTGGTACGGAATCGCGACCTCTCGCGACTTTGTTATTTCCGGCAACGAGTTCCCCTGGGATCACGGTTTGCAATTCTGCGGCGAACTGAGTCACTATTTGGGTGTATTCCAGTGGGGTCCTGTATTGGAGCGTTGTAACGGGCAAGTTCATTCTGCAAGTGTTTGCTGCATGAGTTTGGCTGCAGTCAGTTTATTCCGAGATAGGTGTCGCGTAAACAACATTGAAGTAAACTTCAAGACAGCGTTTATGACAATTAGCCAACTTGGACAGGAAAGCGAAATGCCGAGAGATGCTAACAAAATCTACGTCGAGAGGCTTGAAGCAAAGCTCGACGCCGAAGCAGTGGTCGCTATGCCAATCGCATTAGCGGGAGATTTCGAGACAGCCGAGCAGATGATCCGCACCATTGATTGTGACCTCTATGGTCGGTTTGCCTTGGCCCGTATGTCTGTAGCCGCAATCAATTCGCTGGGTGGCAAAAATACTGCAAAGGAAGATCGTAGTCGGATTCGTGCCCTGTTTGAACGGGCAGAGGCATCGCGTGAAAGTGCATATCCAACGCCCTACACCCAAGACGAAGCGAACGACTACGACGAAGCGAGAGCCCGGGATCGTGATCGAGTTTTGTGAGAGGTCGGAGTCGACCCAAGCCTTTGGCCCAGAACGGCTGAATAAGCGACTTAGCAACCGCGAAAACTACTGAAAATGCGATCCAATCTTGGCAAACTGAAAACAGATCACTCCCATCCAAATTCCCGCAATATGCTCACACTTATCCTAGCAATAGTTTCCATTCTCATTGGATTGCTCAGCACTTTGGTGATGGTTGTCTTTTTTCTCGCCGGGGCACCCAACGCAAGCCCCGCCACAATTCTCCAGTTGAAATGAATGATCGCTTCCGTCGTCCTCGTTCAACTGCTGTCGTTGACAACATCGATTGCTCTATTCGTTTTCAAACACGGTTGGCTTGCGTGTTGCGTGGGGTTGATGCCCCTGGCCTATGCCATTGTTCTTGTCGCAGCGATGGTCATTTGGGAAAAGTGAATCACGCACACTTTAGCAATCAACTCACGTGGTCGATGACACTTCTTATTCCCTCCTCGAAATCCTGATCAATTAATCCTGCGCTTCAAAGCTGCATACTTTGTGACCGCCCAAGCGATTCTCTCCTTAATCCCGGTCCGTCTTTCTGCCGTGAGCTTCCGTGGCAAACTTCTTGCCAGTGCGCGGGAGGTTTATTGTCGGAACAACCGGTTCCATCCGAATATCACGCGATGTTTTTTAGATCGGCACCTGTAAACCTTGTGAATTATTTTGCTCTAAGACGAATACGCTTTACGATTGCGTGGTTTTTAGAGCTGGGAAAGTGCATCGCTACCTTGGGAAGCGGGATGGGTTGGATATGCGGAGTCTACGCGACCAAATTCATGGTAATTACGTCCACACTCGACGCGTTCGGGCCTTGGCAAACAAGTTCGCGGAACTCATTCCTCCAAACGCTCGCGTCCTGGATGTCGGATGCGGCGACGGGTTTATCAGTCATCTTATACAGGTGAAACGGCCAGATATCGTCATCGAAGGTATCGATGTGCTTGTTCGCGATTTTACGCACATTCCCGTTATAAGCTTCGATGGACAGACGCTCCCGTTTGCCGATAACGAGTTTGATGTTGTGCTTTTTGTCGATGTTTTGCACCACACGGATGACCCGAATATTCTCTTAAATGAAGCTTATCGAGTCTCCAAAAATGAACTGATCATCAAAGACCATACGCAAGATGGTTTGCTTGCCGGGCCGACGCTTCGTTTCATGGATCGTGTGGGAAACGCTCGGCATGGAGTTGTGATTCCATACAATTATTGGCCCGAGTGCAACTGGCGAAAAACGTTTTCGACGATGGGGCTGAAGATTTCTTTCTGGACTCAGTCCCTGAATTTGTATCCGTGGTGGGGCAACTGGCTCTTTGGCCGATCGTTGCATTTCATCGCGAGAGTCACCAAGTAAGTGCCGTTACATTCGTTTCCATCGGCAGACTTGGAAGCAATAAGCTTCGGGGGCTAATGACTGCGGCCTAATTTGCTTGGCTTAGCCTGTACTAGGTGTTACGTTTGGGAAGTTTTTTCCGTCGTACGTCAAGCAAACCGTTGATCTCGCCATGCAAAATTCTATTGGATCGGTTTTGCCAAGTGGAACACCCATTCTAGACAGTGTCGTCCCGTCACAGGATGCGCTCGGTGTAGAACCAGCGATTGAGTCCCTAGACCGGTTGATTAGCAAGCTTGGACAAGAGCTTCAGCCGCCTTCGTACTTGCCCCGCGGAAATACAGTCGCGAATGAGACCATCGTTGTCAGTATTGTGATGCCATGCCTCAATGAAGCGGATACGCTGGCAACCTGTATCGACAAAGCAAAAGTAGGACTAGCGGGACTATCGGTTGCTGGCGAAATTATCGTTGCCGACAATGGCAGCACGGATGGATCACGCGAAATTGCCATAGATCGAGGCGTACGATTGATCGATGTCTCCGAGCGCGGTTATGGTTCTGCCTTGATGGCTGGCATCGAAGCAGCCCGTGGCGAATTTGTCATTATGGGTGATGCCGACGATAGCTACGATTTCCGCGAAGTCCCAAACTTCGTCAAACGATTACAAAATGGCGCTGACTTGGCGCAAGGTTGTCGCCTGCCACAAGGCGGTGGAAAAGTCATGCCCGGCGCGATGCCTTGGTTGCACCGTTGGATTGGAAATCCAGTACTGACGTGGCTTGCCGTGCGCATGTTTGGCGCGCCAGTGAACGATGTCTACTGCGGGATGCGAGGATTTCGGAAAGCTTGGTATCAGCGATTGGAACAGCGCTGCACCGGGATGGAATTCGCCGTCGAGATGATCGTCAAAGGGAGTCTTTTTGGAACGAATATCCAAGAAGTTCCGATCAGTCTGCATCCAGATGGCCGCAAAGCCCATCGCCCCCACCTCCGAACTTTTCGCGACGGCTGGCGGACTTTAAGATTCTTTTTGTTGCATTGCCCAACTTGGACGTTTTTTGTTCCGGGATTGGCCATGATCGTCATGGGTATACTCGGATACTTGCTGGCGCTGCCTCAAATACAAATCGGTCCTGCCGTGTTGAGTGCGCATACTTTGCTCGTCTCTACACTCGCTGCTCTGATAGGTTCGCAGCTTGTTGCATGTGGCGTGTTTGCAAAGACGTTTGCCGGCGGCGCGAAACTTTTACCGCTAGATCCAAAACTGGAACGGTTTCTCGGGATTTTCAATCTTGAACGGCAACTCATGGTATCCACTGCCATTGTGTGCAGTGGACTCGGTTTGATTGCCTGGACCGCTTGGAGTTGGGCGTTGCAGAATTTTGGACCGCTTGATTACGAAGTGACCATGAGACGCGTCATTCCTGGTGTGGGGTTAGTCGCCCTTGGAGTTCAATTGGCGGCAACCAGTTTTATGCTCAGCATCCTACGCATCACTCGAAAATAGTATCGAGCGCGACTGTGCTCACGTGTAATCAACACTATGTTGCTACCTCTACGACAATCAAAATGCCAAGCTCTGGGCGAACAGATTGACAAGCACGGTTGGATAGTCGTCGGCTTTGCCGCATTGGCCATGTCCGTCATCGCGTGCTTGGCAAGGTGGCCTTCGCCAGAGATTCATGACGAATTCTGCTATCTGCTACAGGCGGACACTTTCCGTCAAGGTCGATTCACCAACCCGACGCATCCCTTGTGGCAACACTTTGAATCGTTTCACCAGATCGTACGGCCGACGTATTGCGCCAAGTATCCACCTGGGTATGCTGTGTTCTTAGCTGTCGGTTGGCAACTATTCGGTTCGCCTGTGACGGGGCTTTGGATCGCGGCGGTTGCAGCCAGTCTAGCCGTGTACTGGATGCTACGTGGAATTGTATCCGCACGGTGGGCTTTTGTTGGAGCCTTGGCACTAAGCCTTCATCCATCGCTTCATCTGCCTTGGTCGCAAAGTTACATGACTGGTTGGCCTACGGTTGCTGCGACTGCGTTGCTATTCGGTGGCGTCCTGCGGCTTCGCAAGCGCTTGAGCACGGTTGCAGGTGTTGCGGTTGCGTGTGGAATAATTGGCTTGGTGAACACGCGTCCCTTTGAGGGATTTGTTGCGACAGTCGCAGCAGTGGCTTTTTACTTTGCGGACCGCGTGCACGCCTATCTGCGTTTCCGAAAATGTCGAGCTCATTCTGGTCGCGCGAGTCGTTCTCCGATTCCCTCGCGAAATGCAATTGTTCGGGTTGCCGCCGCGGGGGCAATTCCCAGTGCAATTGGACTTGGCCTTTGGTGCGTCTACAACCAGGCGACGACTGGTTCGATGTTGACCATGCCTTATTCACTTTACGAACGCCAATACGCTATCGCGCCTGTCTTCTTATGGCAAAGCGTTCCTGCGAACTTTCCTGATTACTCGCATCGTGAGATTTACCGATTCAATCACGAATATTGCCTGAGTGGTTTTCGCGCCATGCAGCACTTGCCAATTTACCTTGGTGACTTATCCATTCGTGCGACAAGCTGGGTAGTAATGCTTGGGATGTTTCTCGCTGCACTGCCAATTCTTACAATGAAATATTGGATACGTTTTCGAGTCCTTCGCTCCATGGCCTTAGTCCTATTCACGATGATTGGCACTTCGATCATGGTACCGTGGTGGCTATCACACTATTCGGCAACTTGGATTCCGGTCGCCATCATCGTGGCAACGTTGGGACTGCAACTGTGGATTGGCAGGGCTAGCGTTCCTACGGAGAAGCTTACGACGCTGCGACGCACGGCGAAGCCTTCGCAGCGATGGCTTCACGCTCTTTGCATCGTCCTGGTTCTTCAAATCGCAGTCACTGCGGTTACACTTTATTCACAAGTAAGTTTGCCGCCCGACTCGCGGTGGAGCAACAATCGGCAAGCAATCATCGACAAAGTAACCGGACAAGGTGACAAACATTTGATGATCGTGAAATATTCGCCGGATCATGATTTTAATGAAGAATGGGTTTACAACTTAGCGGATATCGATTCCAGTCAGATCGTGTGGGCAAGGTCAATGTCGCAAGAGATGGACGGTAAACTGATGGATTACTATTCGGATCGTACTGTGTGGCAGGTCCAACCGGACTTGATGGACATGCCGATCGAATTGCTGCGCGAGCCAAAAGAGATTTTGCGTCCTTAGCGCATTTTCATCCATTGCATTGGCCATTGCCGCAATGCACTGCGCGTGCTTATGACTTCATCGGCGTCGACAAGATTTCGATACCTCGCAAACTCACTTGTCCCGCTCCTTCGAAAACCAAATTCAGCTTGAGCAGGTCTGCCATTTGGCCCTTCTTAAGGAAAAAAGGGATCTCGATTGTTTTGTTGAGATTGTTTCCGCTTAATTTCTGATTCAGACCTTTCGAAAAAAACTCGCCGGCTCCGATCACACGGCACCACATTTCGGGATAGACACTCGCTTTCATGTCGCTTGTGCTAATCTGAAATCGAAAAGTAATTTTGCATTGTTGCACATTCGGTAACTTTAATTCGAACAGATGAATCGTTTCCGCTTTTGTTGCCGCCACCAGCAAATGATCTTGTTCCCATCGAGCTTTAGTAAAAATCGGTTTATCCGAAGGATGAAAATGCTTGATTTGAACCGAGGGACCAGCGGGTTCTGGTGCCTGAAAACCTTGGAACATCGATTTCAACCAATTGAACATGACAACAACCTGTTTCGCGTGATACTTGACGGGGGATTTGGCCCTATTGTAGGCTTTGTCGAAAGCACATCGCAAGCGAATTCTGATATCATTTTGGGTTCTGAACCATTCATTTACAGCGGCGATTAGCGACATCAAATTTGTCCACCCTCCGTTGGCGCGCGCTCAATTCCGATTTGAGTTTTTGTTTGCTTCACCGAATCGTTAGCAAGGAAGTACTAGAATGGCGAGGCATAGAGTTCGTTATTCAATTTTACAACTCATGCTGGGAATGATTATCGTTGC
>JANMNK010000754.1:0-5192 GCA_031373875.1 Pirellulaceae bacterium
ATGCTGCAATACCGTTCATGAGTCCACCTCCACAAATGCTTGTTCGGATCGACCGAAAAGAGACATGCGGACGTTTCTCACGTACGCCTTGAGTACACCGGGGCCACTCTGTTTCAATGCTTCAAGTTGAGTCGCCATGCGTTCCAGGGGTTCCACTTCGGCCTGTGCTTTGAGCGTTTCAATTTCAACGGCTCGCTTGGATTGAACGATTTTTTGGTCGGCGGCCGCTTGGGCTAGACTGATGTCGGACGATACTTGGTTATGCGCCGTATTGATTGCCGCCAAAGCCGACTCTACTTCCGACGGAGGATCGATTCCTGTGATCAGCGAAGCGTCGAGCACCATCCCGTATCTGGCAGCAGACGAACGGCACTCGCGATCCATGTGCTCGTTGAGATCACGCAAGTTTTTTCGAAGATCATTGATCGAGACACCAAAATTGACACTGGCGTCGACGGTCGAATCTTCGGCAACGCCGACTTGAGCGATCGGAGGCGCTTCAAAGTTAGCAATGCGTTCTCGAAGCACGGATACAAAATAGCCCATCACATGCGAGATGGGACGTTTAACGCCAAACAGATACGCATACAAGTTCGCTTCGGAGACTCCGTATCGAATCTGTCCATCCAGTCCAATGTTCAGTTGGTCTTTGGTAACGGCTTCGAGAATCGTGCCACCGTGATTCGCTTGTGGTTCATCGGGATCGTACGCCATATTCATGGTTGCTGTAGCAATGGAAACCCGGTTTACCTGCTGCCACGGCCACTTCCAATAAAAGCCGGGTTGTACGACTCGCACCTGAGGATAGCAGTATCGTGCCCGTTCATGCTCAGCTAACGTGTCGGCAATGGGCAAATCGAGAGTCGTTACCTTTTCAAGTCGTTGCGCACGACCAAACGTCGTAATGACTGCCCGCTGATTTTGATCGATGATATAAAAACCCGCCACGAAATATCGAATGACGAACCACGCGATAAAACCTGCCGTGCACCCCAAAACAATATCCATCGTTGCGCTCTCGTTTGAATAAACCAAGTGCTTTGGTATCGCACAACAATAAGTTACCGTTTTAGCGGAACGGCGCAAGCCGTCCGGTGCAGCGAACCGAAGGACTTGGGCCCAGCCGCTACGATTCCAAGTCGGTAACTTCTTGTTGCGCAATGCTTAGATGATCTACCACTAACCACCTAGTCCAGTGTAGATCACAAAACCGCGACGTATCCCCTGCAAACGACAATCGCGAATTATTAAGACTTTTCGTTGACCGCTGATATCGACCGTATGAAAATCGTACTCGTGCTCAGTGGAACGGTATTCATGCTCGATCGGGAACCATGTTCGAGGACGATTACGAAAATGCAAACAATTCGCGCATTTGGTCATGCGAAGCACCGGCGAACAGCGAGAAGTGTCCAAGAAAACTGGCTATTGATCGCGGGCAAAACTTCTTATTTGGTATTGCTGATGCAGACAGATTTATCGAACTTCTTGCCAGTAAGCCCGACAAAATGAGATAGCTGCGGTCCGCGATCTTCATGAGTTCAGTTCTTCAGCGAACTGACGACGACCCAAATAAAAATCGTTGGCGTTTTTACGCCTTTTCTTTTACCAAAACTAAAAATTGAAAAAACTATTAAGTTTTTGCGTTTTTTCGAGGTAACGATTTTTTTGATTTTTTTGAATTAAACGGAACCTTTTGCTTGCTTTCAAAACTGTAAGCCTTAGACTCCACCCTAAGTAAGGGTCTCTCTAAGTCCTGGTGACTCTGTCTCTGCAACTACCGGTAGGCCGTCGACGTACTGACCCACCTGTTTTATTAAATCCTCTAAGTGGTGCAAATGATGATGAAAAAGTCCTTCCGTCTCTCTGATTTGTGGCGAAGCCGAAAACAGAAGTCTTCCATTCGCCGGAGACTTCGTCAAATTGTCAAAGGCATGGAGCAACTCGAAGATCGCCGCTTGCTGGCGATGCTCAACATGCCGGACTTGGATGCTCCTCATTTTGAAAACCAAGTCATCGTCAAGGTCGATCCCGCACGCGCGGATGAATTGCGCGCAGAGCTAAACGCTGTTCCCGTTTATCAATCACGATCGCAACCGGGACTCGAAGTTTGGGACATTTCGGCAAGCCAACAATCGGTCGAAGATTCAATCGGTGTGTATTGGCGGGACGATCGGTTCGAGTACATCGAGCCCAACTACATTCGCGCACTGATGGCAACTCCGAATGATACGCGATACGCAAGTGGCGAGTTGTGGGGCCTCCACAATACTGGACAGAACGATAATTACGGTCAATCGGGTACGGTGGATGCTGACATCGATGCACCCGAAGCATGGGACATCACTCGCGGAAGTTCGAGCGTTATCGTCGGTGACTTGGATACAGGCATACAAGCGAACCATCCCGATCTTGTCAATAACTTGTGGGTAAACCCCGGAGAGATCGCGGGCGATTCAATCGATAATGACGGCAATGGTTACGTAGATGACATCAATGGATGGGACTTCTTTAGTAACGACAATGTTCCGCAGGATGGAAATAGTCATGGAACGCATACCGCAGGTACCATTGGCGGTCAAGGTAACAACGGCCAAGGTGTGTCGGGAGTGAACTGGGATGTCAGCATCATGGCACTTAAGATTTTCTCGGACGGCGGTTCGTACGCTGGCGACGTGAAGGTTTCCGATGCCATCGACTATAGCATCCGCAGTGGCGCAAGGATGACGAATAATAGTTGGGGTGGTGGCGGCTTCTCAGCAACGCTGTTGAACGCAATCACAAGGGCTGAACAAGCGAACCAACTGTTCATCGCTGCAGCAGGAAACGGAAACCGGGATAACGACGTCCTTCCCAACTACCCTTCCGGTTATGCCGTGAACAATATCATCTCCGTGGCGGCTTCCGATAACCGAGATAATCGTGCAAACTTTTCGCAATGGGGAGCCACGACAGTTGACTTGGCGGCGCCCGGTGTGAGTACACTCAGCACAGTTCCTACTAGTACCTTTGCGTTCTTTGATGGAACATCAATGGCGACGCCTCACGTGACAGGCGTGGCAGCATTGATCGAAGCGATTCGTCCAAACTTGCCATACCAAGTCATCAAGGACGCAATTCTCAACTCCGTCGACGTCCTGCCACAATGGAACAATTTGACCCTGACCGAAGGTCGGCTGAACGCACATAAAGCGCTTCAAAAGGTTGTAACATTCGAAGATTTTAGCGGAGCTGCTTCTCCAGCTTTACCTGCCGGTTGGGTTAGCGCTGGTTCAGGCGCGGGCGCTTCCACGTGGACAA
Organism: Pirellulaceae bacterium; assembly: GCA_031373875.1. Lineage (GTDB taxonomy): Bacteria > Planctomycetota > Planctomycetia > Pirellulales > Pirellulaceae > JANMGV01. The sequence continues at coordinate 3,301 of JANMNK010000754.1, forward strand.
CACAGGGCTCGGGTTACAATAGTTACGGAAGCGTATTGGCGGTTAATGCAATAGGCGAAACCTCTCTTACATCCACTTCCGTATTCATTGATGGCAATCAGTCTAACTCGCGGCTGCAGTTTACGAATAATCCTCAATCCGAATTCAATTTCGACGGTGGCGTCTTAGAAATTTCGTTGGATGGCGGCGCTACTTTCGTCGATATCATTACCGCTGGCGGCAGTTTTGTAACCGGAGGCTACAATTCCACACTCACGGGAAATAATCCGATCGCTGGCCGAGCTGCTTGGTCCGGCACCAGTAACTTTGTGACCGAAGTCGACTTGCCAGTAGCATCGCTTGGCAAATCAGTTCAATTTCGTTGGCGATTTGCGACGGACAGTAGTGTAGCGTCAACGGGTTGGGCGATTAGCCATATCCACTTGATCCGACAAGTTGCGAACGTTCAAAACTTTGACGGCGTTGCAGCACCTAATCTTCCGGCAGGTTGGACGAATTCAATGAGTGGCCCAGCGGCAACTCCGTGGGTAACCGACAGCGGCCACCCAGACCTGGGATCTAACAGCGCGTTTGTCGCGGACCCAAACGACGTCAGCGACCAAACTTTGACATCTCCGCCGCTGGCCATTAACCATTCGAATTCTCGATTGCGATTCCAAAACTATTACCTGACTGAAACTGACTTTGACGGCGGTGTCTTGGAAATCTCTTATGACAACGGAGCCACATTCAGCGATATCATCACTGCGGGCGGTACGTTTGTTACTGGAGGCTATAATCGGACTCTCAACGGAACTAATCCGATCGCGGGCCGTCAAGCGTGGTCGGGCAATTCGGGAGGCTATATTGAATCAGTCATTGATTTGCCGGTCAGCGCAATCGGTAGCACAATCGTGCTCCATTGGAGAATGGCCACCGACAACTCAGTTTCGGGCACAGGCTGGCGAGTTGATTCGATCGCTCTTGAGAAAGCCATCGCAGATTTCGAAGACTTTGATGTTCTGACAACGCCGAATCTTCCTGCGGGCTGGTCAACCAGCGGTGCTTCGCCATTTACAACAAAGAGAGATACTGACAGTTCAACTGGCAGTAGCTTATTCATCGGAACGCCTGCCAATTCCTCCGACAACGAAGCGACCTCACCGGTAGTTGCGATAAACAAATCGAACACGCGCGTCCGATTTATGAATTCGTACGACACGGAAAGTTTATTTGACGGTGGTGTGCTAGAAATCTCGATTTCAGGAGGAGCATTCCAGGATGTCATAGCCGCTGGCGGCAGTTTTGTTTCCGGCGGATACAACAGCACCTTGATTGGTGCTGGAGCGTTAAGCGGTAGGCAAGCTTGGAGTGGAAATTCTGGTGGGGATTCAGTCACGATCGTCGACCTTCCAAATGCGGCAATAGGCACAAACGTCCAATTTCGTTGGCGATTCGCAGCAGACGGCTCCGTTACTTCCAACCATTGGCGAATCGATAACGTTGAATTGATGGGTGTCGAACATAAGCCAGAATTTACGTCTTCGGCTGGAACATCTGTTGCTGAAGACGATTTGTATTCATACGCTGTAACGGCAATTGATGTGGATGGTTCTTCGCCGACATTGTCGGCAACAACTCTTCCAGCTTGGTTGACGTTCACGGACAATGGTGGTGGTAACGGAACTCTGTCGGGGACGCCAACCAATAGCGAAGTTGGGAACCATACCGTTGTCCTTCAAGCTTCGGATGGAATTACCGCACCCGTTTCTCAGTCATTCACGATTACGGTAACGCCTGTTAATGATGCACCTACCATTACCAATTTCGGAGGAGATCTCACCTACATCGAGAACGCCGCCGCCATGAAGTTGGTTGGGATTACGGCTGCGGTCTCCGATGTCGATTCCCCC
>JANMNK010000790.1:0-6543 GCA_031373875.1 Pirellulaceae bacterium
CGCGCCTGCAAGCGAAAGCTCTCGCCTCAGTTCCCCCCATGCAGTGGTTTTCTATCCCAGAGAAAGCGGAGCTGAAAACAATGAATGCAATGACGGAAAATCGGCTTCCCTGTTTCGCGAAGACGGGTTGTGAATTCATCCTTAGACGAAAGGCATTCGAATTTGTCAACTTTCGAAAAAAATCAAAGAATTTTGAAAGTTTTCCGTCCGTCAAAAAAGCATCACTCTCTGGTTACAGGCTCAGTCTGGAATCCACTCCACCCGAGGCTCCGCCTGGTGTGTGCGACAAATAGCATTTCGATCATTTTTCGAGTGGACGCCATTGGGTGCTTGCAATCTCGCCCAATGCGAATTGATCGACGAATTAAATACAAAACGTCTGAGACTTCTTGGTAATAATGATCTTGCTCGGCTTCTGTTTTCGGGAATGTTTTCCATCGACGAAACAAGTAAATCAAGTCGCGGTGGGCTAGTCCTGGAATATCGTGATCTGGCAACGATTCGTAGAACAACTGATTTTCCGTTTTCATTTTGCACCGCCATTCATCGCTGGAATCGGTGCCAACCAGCTTCGAACAACTTCAACAACTGCTCTCAATCTTTGCTCTGATATTCGCTGTCGGTATCGTGCCGACATATCACGCTCGCTTGGCGTGTGGCCCATGATGGATTGCACCGCTACGAGGTCCGCCGATTCTTCGGCCTGCGTTTGAAACGTCCTACGCAATCCATAGAAGCCACGCCCGTCTTGAATGCCGATTGCTTTCGTGACTTGTCGAAAGTCGCCTGTAACGCGGTATCCGGTACGGTGCTTGTCCGTGTAATCATTTCCACGAGCGGAGATAAAAAGATACGGTGATTCGGTCGCGGGTCGCTGTGAGATAACCAGCTTGATTGCTTCGATGGTTTCGGGCCATAGCGGGATTTTTCTTGCAATCGCAGTCTTGGCCCTTGGGTAATCAAGCCAACCGCCTTCGAGGTCTACGGCTTTTAGTGGTAGGTCTGCTACGTCGCTGTTACCTAGCCCACCTTGGACGCCTAGCAAAATCATCGCCCGAACAACTGGCTTGGCAACTTCGAGCATTCTATGAAGCTCATCGCGGGTAAAGTCTTGGGCACCCTTTGCCAGTCGCACTTGACGCAACTTTTTAGCCGATGGCTTTTCGAAACTTGGCCCAAAATCCGCTGGCCTGTCGATCAATCGGCATTTGTACGCATGAAGGAAAACGGACTTAATTTGCCCCATGCGTTTCGATAGGCTTACTGGGTTGTATCGCTTTGCCAGCTTCTTCCGCAAATCTGCAAAGTCTACTGACTGCATACTGCCAGCGTCCCGTTCTCCGTCGATGGTCTCCAAAACGAATTCGCATGTAGCGTAATACTCATCGAACGATCTTTTCGTTAGCTCGCCCGATTGAAGCAAATTCTTCTTATGCGTTAGCCACGAATTGCAAAGGTCTTTTAGTCGCGGTGCGTCCGTCCGTCTTGGTGATCGGCCTGCTAAGAGGTCGTCACGCTGTTCAAGCCACTTGGCAAGGCTTTTTTGCCCGTTCGGGTCGTTAGCCAACTTTTCGAAGTAGATACGCTTTCCACGAATAGTTTTGGCCCAATAGCCTGTACCTTTGTGGACATAAAGCGGAAAATCCGAATTTAATCGGGGTCGCCGAACTTTCGGCTTGGCGGTAGAATCTGCCATTGCTCACCTCGTGCTCTGAAATGGTGTTAGGTGGGTACGGCTTCCAATTGTCACAAGCATTTGGAAGCCACTTTTTACCCTTAGAAACCCGTTCAAGGGTACAAATAAGGGTATAACGAAAATGCTAGCTAGTCAACAGGTTAGCAAGCAACGAATAAAAGCCAATGTTTTCATTGGCGAAAACGATATTGGATGGGTGGCAGAGCGGTTTATTGCACCGGTCTTGAAAACCGGAGACGTCGAAAGGCGTCCGTGGGTTCGAATCCCTCCCCATCCGCTAGCTCAACAACATGTCAGATGCAAAGTTTTTTGCAGGTTCTTTGATCTGATCGAAACGTGGTGCATTGTTGGATTAACGGCCAAGTCGATTCGATGAGAAAATGTTTGCGATGGCGAGGACAACAAACTATACAAGGGTGTGATTCTTGCAATCTGTAATTGAACTTTCGCATCCGCTTGTTGTGCATCATTTGTCGATTCTGCGCGATGTTGCAACGCCGTCCGAATTGTTTCGGCTTCAGATCCAGCGATTGTCCATGCTCTTGGCAGTTGAAGCTTCGCGTGACATTCCGCTCAAAGAACGCCAAGTTCATACTCCGCTTGCAGTCATGACGGGGCATGAACTTGGAGTTCGCGTTGCTGTCGTCCCCATACTTCGAGCAGGCTTGGGAATGGTTGAACCGTTGCTGCAGCTAATTCCCGACGCAGAAATCTGGCACTTGGGAATGTATCGCGATGAGCACACGGCCCTGCCAGTTGAATACTATTGCAAATTGCCGGCGGGGAATCCTTCTCAAGTTGGATTGGTTCTCGATCCTATGCTGGCGACAGGTGGGTCAATTCGAGCTGCAGTGACGGCGCTCAAACGGTGGGGCGTGGCCGATATTCGCGTTCTGAGCATTATCGCGACACAATTCGGGATCGATCATCTGCTGGAGGAGCATCCCGAGGTTCGTATTTGGGTCGCAAAGATTGACCCAGTTCTCAACGCAAACAAATTTATTGTTCCCGGCCTTGGCGACGCCGGTGACCGTATTTTTAAGACACGCTCCAATTGATGCCGGCTCCTGACGCCTGGTTTGACCATGCTACTGTTTGCTCCAGTAAAAATGCAAAATTGTATCTATCTGCTTCGCTGACGATTGGGACATCTTCCATTGCTACACCACCAATCTTGTTCCGCACAAAGGCGAACTTGTGCAAGCGAATATCTAGTTTGGATTGTTTTCTCAGGAATTCCTCTGATCTATTGCAGTCCTGCTCGCTTGGCGAAGCACGTTGTGATGCTTAAACTCATTGCACTTTTGTCGATCCTTAATGTCATTTCGTGATTTACTTGCGCGGGGACTCCACTGTGGAACGCTATACAGGAATATTGGGTCTCGTAGTCATGATGTTTGTCGCTTGGGTGATGAGCGCCAATCGCAAAGTAATTCCTTGGCGAGTGATTGCTGGGGGCCTCATTCTGCAGGTCGTATTTGCTCTGGTAACATTGAAGGTTCCCGGCGGCGATGTTGTTTTTCGAAAAATCGGCGATGGCTTTACAGAACTACTAAGCTATGTGGACTCTGGGGCATCATTCGTATTTGGAGACACCCCGGTTATGGTGGAACAAGATAACGGGGGCGTTAAATCGATGGTGCCGACACCAGCATTCAAAGTCCATTTCGTGGCTTTTAAAGTATTGCCAACCATCATCTTCTTTTCGGCGCTGATGTCGTTGCTCTATTATTTTGGAATCATGCAACTCATCGTGAAATCGCTAGCGGGGATCATGCAAAAAACACTTGGAACGAGCGGAGCAGAAAGTCTTTCCGCCGCTGGAAATATTTTCGTCGGACAGACTGAAGCACCACTCTTGATTAAACCCTATCTCAATGAAATGACAGATTCGGAGATCATGGCCGTGATGGTAGGCGGGTTTGCTACGATCGCAGGGGGTGTCATGGCCGCTTATGTTTCGTTTGGCATCGATCCCGTCCATTTGCTTACTGCGAGTTTGATGAGTGCACCTGCTGCGCTCGTTGTCGCGAAAATACTTCAGCCTGAAGTGGATCGGCCGAAGACGCTTGGGACAGTAGAAGTTTCACCGCCTATGGAAGCGGTCAATCCAATTGACGCAGCAGCCCGTGGTGCTTCGGACGGTTTGACTCTCGCACTGAACGTTGGGGCAATGCTCATTGCATTCCTCGCATTGGTAAAATTGTTCGACAGCTTGCTGTTCAATGCAACTTATTATGCGGGATATCAATTCACTTTTACGGATATCTTCGGCTATCTTTCGACGCCATTTGCATTCTTGATGGGAATCGAATCGAACGAGTGCTTGGCAGCGGGACGAGTACTTGCAAGGCGCATTATGACTAACGAGTTCATTGCCTACCTTGATCTGGGCACGATTATCGCTGCTGATAAACCCGAACTATCGCCGCGAAGTGTCACCATACTGACATACGCACTTTGTGGATTTGCGAATTTTGGCTCGATCGGCATCCAAATCGGTGGACTTGGACCATTGGCTCCACAGAAGCGAGGAACGCTCGTTCGAATCGGTCTTCGCGCGATGTTTGGCGGAATATTGGCCTGCTATATGACGGCCTGTATAGCCAGTGTTTTGATTGATTGATCAGTGTTCAGATTGACTGTTGTAGGCAATTCGTTTGTGCAATCATCCAATCCCAAGTGACTTGAACTCGGGAAAAAGCAAATTGAGCACCTATTTTGGTTGTCGCGTCGCTAATCGGGTGGTGATGCCTAGCGACTTCATCGCTTTCGGTTTTTGGGAGTTATCTGGCCAAGCAAACGGTGCTGCAATTGCACCAGCCACTTCGACTTCTTCACAGGTAACAATCGTCAAGTTTGGCATCAGCCAATTCAATTTGTCGATGACTGCCCGGTGATGCGCCGCTTCGACCATCAAGCAACTTTTGCCTTGCATGTCCGCAGCGCGATGAACAATTCGAATCTGATTGATCAACTGGATTAACTCAGCACCAAGTTTTTCGTGAACCAATCGATATTCGAGATTCACAGGCAATTGGATCGTTCGTACACTTTCATTTTCGTCTCGATACGAATTGCATATCCACCTCGAAATCGCCAATCGACATCGCGAAAAATTGGCTTCGAATCCATCGCTTGACTCCCAACGACACCCAAACTCGGTGAGTATGCGGTTGAGCGGTCGGATGGTGCATCGATCCTGAACCAGTTTTTGCAGAAGCGTATGGAGACTCGAAAGCGAGGAGGTCCGCTCCACTGTTTCATCCACGAGCGATGGTGAGCTTGTTCGTAACGCGGAAATCAGTTTGGAGGTCTGGTCAAACGAATAAAAATGACCGCAATGAGCCCGGAGCGTCGATGCGATAAAAGCTGCGACCGCATCCTGTAGTGACCACACCACCTCTCCACTGGTTCTGAGAACATCGGATTGCGTTGCATTAATCCATGTAGCAGGAGCATGCCAAACGGGATCTTTGACTAATGTGCTTTCAGGTCCAATCAGTTCTGCTTTATCACTTAATAACAATTCACATCCCAGCGGAAAACGCATTTGCCCCAAGTCGAGTCCTTGCCATGCGAGTCCACAACGAACCGCTTCCATCTGACTACAGTCATTGACTCGGATACTTGGAAAAGAAAAACCAAATTCTTCAGATAGTGAACCCCGGATCTGCGCGATCCACGTTAGCAACGACTGGTCCATTTGCTGTAACCAAGCCAACAAGTCACGCCCAATCGTAAGCTCGACATGTTGCAACTCGTCGATGTTATTCTTCACGACACTGTCGGCAAGCGAAAAGTCTTCGTCCGTGTTTGTTTCTTGAGTACTTGCGATCGGTTCGAGGTATTCCTCTGGGCACGAAATACAAACGACTTGAGGAAACAGGACAATTGTCTCACGTCCGCCACCTTGCTTTTTTCCTGCTCGCTCAATGTCGCGCATTGCAGAATACCAATTGCTTTCATCGTAATCGTCCAATCGCTCTGCATTCGACAAGCACAGTCCCCCGTCAAGCAGCGATTCCAAACGGCCGACAAAGCGGTGGCCGCCGAACGTAAAAATCGACACGTATTTCCCAATGTATCGCTTGAGTGTTCGGTCCAAGTCGTCGGAGAGATACACGATAATTTCCTCTTGTTTTTCTTGGCGAAGTCCGGGCGATCCGTTACCAAATCGCTTTAATTTCTGCACGCCGTCGATCGCGAAACGAATATCACAACCACCCATGCTCGTCGCGATTTTACGTCAACAACAAATGCCAGTATAAGATGTTTGAACGCGGAATAGTTTGGTAGTTCCAAGGACGGTGATAAATTGGTAGCCTGTTAGATGTTAAATTAGGTCGTGTTGGCCGGAAGTCAGAAATCCAATAAACCGTTAATTCCTCGATTCAATTGACAATGTCGTGAATTCGATGTTCGGTTCCGGTAATTTTATTGCGTTTGAAAATTTAATTAAGCAAAACTCATGTTCGGGGAAATCGATGTCTCTTCAGATTTACATTAGCGGTCAGTACGTGGACAAAGAAAATGCCAAGATCAGTGTCTACGATCACGGCTTGTTGTATGGTGACGGAATTTTCGAAGGCATGCGAAGCTATTCTGGTCAAGTTTTTCGTCTGGATGAACACCTTGATCGGCTGTACGAATCGGCACGAGCAATTCATCTCGTGATCCCCATCGACAAACAATCCATGGCCGCTGCAGTGAACGAAACATTGAAACGCAATGCATTGCGTGATGCTTATATCCGTTTGGTGGTGACTCGCGGCGCGGGGTCTTTAGGACTTGATCCCAATCGTACTAGCAATCCCCAAGTGATCATCATCGCCGATTCGATTTCG
>JANMNK010000798.1:0-2062 GCA_031373875.1 Pirellulaceae bacterium
CAGAGGAGTTGTTGGCCCCTTCGGTGCGCTTTTGTTCGCAGAGGTATAGATTGCTCGTTAAATTGAGCGGACGGAGCGGGCTGATCGATCGATGCAGGTGGCTTACGAACGACGACTGTGCTGCAATGGTTCAACGTGGAATCCGAGTATCAACCCGAATGCGAGTTAGCAACTTCTTGCGAATCTACATGTCTTGGGCCTGACGATCAACTAGCGGATTACGTCGCCGATCCAACGGTGGCACGGAGCAATTCTGTCATAATAAAGCTTCGCAATAAAAGTCGACCCAACATCAGGGCGAACGACACAACCGTGGCTCCCAAGACAATTAGGCCTAAGCAACATACAAGTGAAGCTTAAAGATTTTCCAAACGCCGCATTCAAAATCGGCTCACCGATCACATCGCCCACAATCAACCCAGCACATCCCCTCGCGCGACACAACGATGTCATCTTTGGGGCTCGCCCACATTCCCAAAAGCCCTTCAAGAAAACACTCGCAGTCGGCTTAGCTCAACCACTCGGATCACCTATTCAGCTTCCTACATGCTGCAAAGTGATTTCGGGAACGCTTCCGCGAATCGTCACCGATTTCAGAATCTCTTGTTCACGGACAAAACGAATCCTCACACTCGGCACACCGGCGGGGAAAAACTCATCACCGCCGACGTAATGGATAATGCGATTGTTCGATTGAGACTGGCTTGTTTGAACATCGATCACCAGCAGTCCCGCTTTATTAAGCCGGCACGCCAGTTTGAGATCCGTCGTTTCGGAAGCAAAAGATCCCAAGTACTTTGGCCTGTCGTTTACCGGAACAGGAGTTACCTTGAGGCCGATATCGGCATCGCCTAAACTGACCAAATACTCAACTGTGTCCGCAGCCCGTTTCTCGCCAGCTTTGGCATGCACCAACAGCGTGATACCGTGCGGCCCCAGCGTCCGCTGAATACCCGGCTGCAACTCGACGAAGCCTTTGACAACGCTGGTAAATCCCAACATAGCGGCCGCGAAGATGTCGATCCGTGCACCGTGCGAGAGCAACGTTTCAGCGATCCCGCGCTGGCCCGTGTGAGATGCCGCGCCGAGCGGTGTCTCCCAATCCCCAAACCCCCAATCCCAACTTGCGTTCACAAATTCGGGATAAGCCGCGAGCAGCTCTTTGACGCGTTGCTCATTGAAATGAGACACACCCACAATTTCAGCGACGATTTTCTGGTCTTGACGCGGAAAACCTAACCAAGGCATCTCCGCGCCTCCGCCGTTGACTTGAGGCTCCTGACAACCCAATCCCACCGATGTCCCCGAAATTAAAGTTGCTATCAAGGCGGTCTGAGTGCCACCAAACAACAGGGCGCGGCGAGTAGTATTCGAAGACATAAAATTTCCTACTTACGACAAGAATGACAGGTACGGGATACGTCCAACGGCGTCACCCAGCCTTACATCAGCTTGCGACAGCATCTGTCAACATCGTTTCGATTAGACTGGACTTCTCTCGGTGTTAATTGACCGGAGCGGGATATTTTTTCCGTTTTTGGTTTACCAAAAACAAGTAAAATGGATCTAGCCCAATACTGTTCGGCACGAGATTTGCGCCAGGAATACTTTTGAAATAGCCGAACAATCGCAGTCGACTGACACGCAATCTGCGCTACTCAAAAACCATTTTCAGAACCTGTCAACTTGGCAGAAAGCTTTGAAATGGCTGGCAAGAAACGCGAAAAGATTCGAGAGCAGGATGCCTCAGGGCTAAAGTACTTCGATAAACTCGCACCGTTGCTCGAGCGGTTACACGACGAGGGATGTCAGCGAGATAAAGCGGGCAATCGAGAGCTTCATTTTGATCAGTATTGCATGCTGATCCTATTGTTTCTGTTCAATCCAGTTGTCACCTCACTGCGTGGAATTCAACAAGCTCGCGAACTCGCGAAGGTTCAGAAGAAGCTCGGCTGTTCGCGGGCCTCGCTGGGTTCGCTATCCGAATCGGCTACGGTCTTTGACGCCGAACGACTCAAGGAAGTTATCTCGGAGTTAGGCCAGGAGCTCGAACCACTTGCGC
>JANMNK010000817.1:0-4991 GCA_031373875.1 Pirellulaceae bacterium
GCATGACTTGAGAACCATTCGGTAGCGTAGCGATGCACTTGAGCTGATCGCAACTAATGGTACCGTTGTTGATCACGGAAAGTTGATAGTCCGAAGCCATGTCTGGAAATAGATCGGCAGGAACAGCCCACTCCGCAACAATGTCTGCTTTGCGAACATTCACATCCATAACATTGGCAGCCGAAAGATTCGATATTTCGCTTTTTCCGTCGATCGTGATATGGATGTTTCCGGTTTGTTGGAAAGTCAACTCGACTTCCATTGTGCGTTCTTCGCCTGCTGGAACATCGCCAACAATAGCTTCGCTGCGGCCAAACGATTCGGCGGTAACAGCAACGGAGACATCTTTGGCAGTTGCTGACCCGGGATTTCGCACGCGAAGTTTATACATTTCCGGCCGGCCGTAAAGCGTTTCCGAGGCTCCTTCGAGCGCGACCGATAGGTGAGGCTGCTGGACTTGAATGGGCATTTGTCCGGTAATTGGCAGCACTGTCCATTCGAAATCCAATTTGAATTCTTCGGGCTTCAGTGCTTCGAGTTCAAGATTGAGCTGTTTGGATTGGCCTGCAGCGAGACCTTCGATCTGCCAAACGATCGACAGTTCGTTTCCGTTTTTCTCTTCTTCTGTTTGACCATCCAATGTCTTGGCCTGGATTAATCGGATATCGCTAGGGACTGCGATTCGAACTAAAAGACCTTGCAGATTTTCGGGGCCATCGTTCGTAGCGCGAACAAGATACGTCGTTGCTTCGTTGATTTGCACAGCCGAAGGGCCGAGGCAATCAAGCCGGACCTGGGGCATCCCCATTCGCATGCCAGGGTTCTTTTCTACAACATTTTCCTTTGTCGTTGAGACTTTCTGACCGGCGGAATTTGAGCTCGTGGGCAAAGATTGTCGAATGACGGTCGATGAAGAACCGGTATCCGATTCTGCGGTAACAGCGTCCTTAGTTACCGTTTTGCGACTGACTTTCGGCGTCACGTCGAGATCGATTGGTGCTTGTTCGGGACCGGCGTTTGTAGAAATCGGTTTCGAGATTTCGTCATTCTGGACAGTGGCCTTGGGACTCGAAGTTCCATCATTTGTAGTCGACATGGTGGCGGCATTTCGACGACTCGATGATTTAGAAGAGAGGCTTTGTTTGGGAGTCACATAAGTCGTGTCATCCGCTTCGATGGCAGGTATGGCCTTTGGTAAAGACATAGCTCCCGAGTTGGATGTTGACGATTGCGAACTGCTAGGCCCTGAATAACTTCGCGGAGCATTTCTCGGCCGCTCGACATCTGCCGTCGGTTTATAGTCTTCAGAAATCGGTGGTTCAACGTTGCCTTCCATTCTGCGCAAATTCGGTCCCGGAACTATTGGAACGGATCGCTGTGCGAATGGTTCGACTGTCGGTGACTTGGGGACCTTCGGCTGAGAGGCACGGGTTAGGTTGGCCTCGTCAGGTGCTTGGGTGTCATCGCTTGGAAGCGGGCCTGAAATGGAGTTCTTGAACGCTTTGAATTGCTTGGCAATCGCACCACCGAAAAACCCGTCCTTCTTCGCGGGCGTTTGGCGATGGGTATGGTTATGTGGCCGCGCTTGATTTTCCTGACCCATTAGCTGGCCATTGGACAACATTCCACTGGAGGTGAGTCCCAAAATGACGAGCCCCAAAATGACAGCTTTGGCACGGATCTTATTGGCGGTAAAAACCATTTCGGAAACCTCAACGATACTGGCAACGCGGATTTGAGCGCGGAATGCGGAATCTATTCGGTCGGTATCGGTAAAATGGATTGCGCCAGTTGAAGGGAAACCGGAGTTCTTCCAAAGTGGTGGTTTTGAGTTGTTTTTGCCAGCCTTCCTATGTTGCAATTTTGAACAGTCAAATTGGCCTAAAGCGGGCTTTTCGCAACATTTGCCTTCGGACCAATTTTGCTTTGTTTTCCCAATTGGAAAAGATTTTGGAAAAGGCCTCCAAAACAATTTTGAGAATTGGCAAGTCCGGTAATTGGTCTTCCCGCAATGTTTCTGTTTGCGACAACTATGGTTTTTGCTTGGCGTGACTAAGGAATTGATGAGTTCCGGCCGTTGTCGGATTTCGAAAGTCTGAGCCAAGAATGAAAAACTGAGTTTCGCAGCTCAGAAATCGAGCTACGATTATCTTTATGCCAACAGTATTAGCATCGAAAAATGCTGTTGGCCCGGAAATTGCTTGATTATGAATGCGCAGGATAAGCACGCAGGTGTTTGCTTGGGCAAGACGCTCTACGGTCGCGATGGTTTTACGGGCCGTTTCAAGTTTGGTAATTGTGTGAAGGATGGTTTTGAAGGATTTTGGAAGGTTTTTCCTAGCGTCCTTGGAAACCCATAAATATGATGGAGTTGGATCTATCGTGAATTCTTAAGACTCAATGTAAGCGTGCGAGCCAACTGAAGTTAGACTTGTGCTGCCGAATTGAGTTGATGATTTTTCACCTTTTCTCCTTAGCTTTTGTTGAGAATCGGAGCAACCTTATGTCCATTCGTCGCTTGTTGACATGGATTCCAGTCTTCTTAGTTACAGTCGCATCGGGCCTGAGTGTACGGGCCTCGGATCAAACTACGAGTGAATCGGGTTTGGCGCGTTGGGCAACCTATGAATCGAGTTCGGGCGAAACGTATTACGCCTTAAGCGTTTTGCCGAAGCTCGATGCTTCGCGAGGCGATTTGAATATCGCTATCGTCGTGGACACGTCCGCGAGTCAGACCGGACAATATCGCCTGGACTCCATGGCGATCCTCGACGCGTTTATCGACTCCTTGCCGGTTGATGCCAAAGCTAGTTTGTTGGCTTGTGATTTGAACACCGAAAATTTGAGTGGTGGATTGCAGACGATCGGTAGCGACGAGTTCTTGGCAGCTATGAAAAAGCTCCGCGATCGATTGCCTTTGGGAACGACGAACATGGTTCGTGCTTTTCAAACGGCACAGGACTCGCTCGGCGATACTAAAGACGGAATGATCGTCTACATTGGCGACGGCGTTACAGGAACGGGAATGGTCACTCCTGAATTGCATCGCAAGCTCGTCGATCGCTTGGTCGAAAACCGAACCACTGCCATTAGTTTAGCAATTGGTCCTTTTGTGGACGTTCCTTTCCTCGCAACATTGGCAATGCACACCGGCGGCCAAGTTTACGTTCGAAACAACATTGAGAGCCCCGTATCGGAAATTGGCGATGGACTCGCATTGGCTTGTGGTCAAGTTGTCTTTTGGCCAAAAAGTGCAGATCTACCGAAGGTTTTCGAAAGCCGTTTTCCACTTGCTTTCCCACCTCTCCGTGCCGATCGCGATTCAATCATTGTTGGCAAGTTGCTGGGATCAGAAGGTCAAGGCGATATCAAGATATCGGGGATGGTTAATGGAGAATCACGCGATTTGACTTGGAGTATCAAGTCTGATGCGAGCAATCCTGATTTGGCTTTCCTCGGAAAACTCATTGCTTCTGCCGAAAAAGATGGTGGATTGACTTTGCCGCTTCCCGGTTCTGACGCGTTGCGCGATATCGGTTCGGTACTAGCTGACACTTCTAATGAATTGGTAAAGGCAGCACGTTTTGCTTTGCAGTCTGGCAAAGCCAAAGAAGCCTTTGACATTGCCGTGGAGGCGCTGAAGCAAGATCCCAACAATGAAGACGCTTCGATCATTCGCGATGCTGCTAAAGCAAAAATCGATCAAGCTTCGGTTGCAGTTCAGCAAGCACGATTTGTTTCGTCTCCAGTTCAACCACCTGCGGACGACACATCTGGCGCTGAGCCTGTCGAAGTCCCACCGGCCTCGAACTCGGCTCCGTCTCAAGACCTTGCCGGGAGCATTCAAGAGTTGGCTACAAGTGGCGAGCTTTTGTCGGAAGAACTGGAACGAAGGAATGCCGCTCAAGGCGCGTTGGAAACTCGCGTAAACGTAGAAATTAAGAATAGCCAAGGCGATCCAGTACAAGCGATTACTACCTTGAAGATCCTCGAGCAAGAAATCAGTCGTTCAGCCGATTTGAATCCGGCTGTTCGAAAGAAGTTGCAAGGAAAGATTTCTTCGGCCATCCAATCGGCCTCCAAAAACAAAATGGAAAACGATCGTCGTACCTCGCAGTTTCAAGCTGTGCAAGCCGCTGCGAATGCTAGTATGCGTCTTGTCGATGAAAAGAATCGAACAGATTCGGCCGTGCAACAATTGGTGGAACGATTCAATGCATTGATGGATCAGCAATTGTATTCGGCCGCTAACAACGAAATCGCTCCCGTCGTAAACAAAATGGCTTACGATTCCGTTATCGCTCGCGTGATGGAAAGTGAGTCGAATATTGCATCCAACTATTGGATGGTTTACGACGTGCTCTATCGTCGACGCCGCAACTTTGTTGACTTGCTAAACGTTGCCGAAGAAGCTGCGATTCCCTTTCCAGATGGAAATAGCCCAATTGTTTTCCCGCCACCCGAAAAATGGCGCGAAATCGTTGCACGCCGCGAACGATACAGCTCGATTGACTTGGCAGGTACAAACCCTGCGGAACGCGTGATTTTCGAAAAACTTAAATTGCGAGTACCGGTCGACTTCACGAATCAAACTCTAACGCAAGTTATTGATTCTTATCGCGATCAACTCAAGATCCCCATCATGATCGACAATGCAAAATTGGCGGAGGATGGTATCTCGATCGACGAACCCATTACACTCGCACTTCCTGAACTGACTTTCCGTTCCGCGTTGCGATTGATCCTTGAACCCGTTGGATTGACATATGTTGTCGATGACGAAGTTCTTAAGATCACGACCAAAGCTGCTGCAAGCTCAAACATCATCAAGGTATATCCTGTTGGTGACTTGATTGTCCCAATTACTTCCGGCGGTATGGGAGGTATGGGCGGTGGCATGGGCGGCGGTATGGGTGGTGGGATGGGCGGCGGTATGGGTGGTGGCATGGGCGGCGGAGGTATGGGTGGAGGCATGGGCGGCATGGGTGGCG
>JANMNK010000818.1:0-3817 GCA_031373875.1 Pirellulaceae bacterium
AACCGTTCAGACCATCAATTCGGCTGTTCGAACCTTTATCGCCGTTGTGATTTTGGGTGGGGCAGGCATCGGCGGGTATTCGTTTTATTCCAAGTACTCGGAACGCGACCGCGAACTGCGAGAAACGAACAAAGCATTAACGTCGGCCAAACTAGAGTTGGATTCGGCCAAAACGGAATTGGCGAGCAAAATCCAGCAGGTCAGCGATCTGGAAATCGATGTCGCTGAAAAGCAAGAACGCATCAATCGTCTCGAAACGGCGCTACAGTTGTTAAAGGTTGACCAACGGCTTGCGAGGCTTGAAATTGTTCGCCAAGAAAAAAATGAAGAGACCGGCGAGATAAGCACCACGGTGCGAATTGTTGAATTGTCACCCAACGGAGATACGATTTCGGATCCGCGCGAATTCAAATTGCATGGCGATGTGATTTACGTCGACAATTGGATCGTCAAGTTCGACGACAAGTTTATCGAGGAAGCCGATCTCGAGCGTGGCACGTCTCTGTGTCTCTTTCGGAGAATTTTTGGTGAGAATCAATCTCCCATCGATGGTTACTCGCTGGACGAGGTTGGTATGCGACCGCAAGCGTACGCGCGAGGCGGCGTGATGAGCGATTTTGAAAAGGAAATCTGGAAGGATTTTTGGGAGTTTGCAAACGATCCGCGCCGCGCTGCCGAGATGGGCATTCGCGCTGCCAACGGCGAGGCAGTATCCGTCAAAGTTCGCGAGGGCATGAAATACTCGTTAGAGCTACGAGCTAGCGGTGGCATGTCCATTTCGCCTATCATCGAGCAGCCGGAAACACCCAACCCCTAGTTATTGGACGGACTCGATAACTTGGATTTTCTGATCACCTGGGACGTTTTCTAGAACCGTCGTGCCGCCCAAAGGCCAGTGAACGGTGACTTGGTCGATCGACTGTGCCGATCCTAATCCGAAATGAAGCGAAGCCGAATTCGAGCTTGCATAGCTCCCGCCGCTGTATCGATGCCGGACGATCTTGCCATCGCCCAGCTTGCATTCCACATAAGCCCCTATCGCGTCGCGATTACTTTTCGTTCCAACTAGATCGACAAAGAGATAATGACCAAGATGCTCCGACCGATTCTCTAAGACAATCGTTGGCTGCTCGATCATGGAAACAATACAGTCCACGTCGCCATCATCATCGAAATCGCCGACAGCATGACCACGTGCTGGGAATGTGTTCGCAAAAAAATCGCCCGATTTGCCCGAGTGATTAATCAGGCGCTTTTTGTCTAAGTTCTCAAGCATATAGGGCAGTTGCTGGAGTGTCGTCCCGGATGGAAATCGCGATGTATGGCCAGACACCACCATGACGTCTTCGTCACCATCCAAGTCGGCGTCAAGGAAATTCGTGCCCCAACACACGTTCCGACTGCCAAGTGCCATGAGTCCGGCGGGCCGAGTTCCCAGTCGATAGTAAGCAGCTCCTTGGTTCGCGTATAACTCGCAATATTCATCTTGGTAATTGGTGACTAAAAAATCGGGAAACCCGTTTCCGTCAAAATCGCCCACGCCAATGCCCATGCTGCCGTCAGGTACAGATCGGCTGCCAAGCGACGTTCCCGAGCGGCTTCCAATTTCTTCAAACTTGGCGTGACCGTCGTTGAGTAAGTAGATATTTGGATTCACATCATTGGCAACGTAGAGATCAATGTCGCCATCGACATCCCAATCCCCTGCGACGACACCTAGTCCCCGACTAGGCTTTGCCGGTGACGATCCGGATTGATCGAGGAAAACGCCGGTCCCGTCTTGAATCAGAATCTGATCCGCTTCCCCTTCGAAATCCGCAGGCACACAACGATCGCGTTGACCACTCCGCGAGAAACAGGGCTTCTCTAAATCCCAATTCCATTTTGCATAGTGCGTAACGTACAAATCGAGATTGCCGTCATTGTTGAGATCGCACCACGCGGCGCACGAACTCCACTCTTTGTTTTGAAGGCCGGCTCTCTGGCTGACATCTTCAAAGGTGCCATCACCCATGTTTTGAAAAATCTGTTGACCGCCGTAACCCGTGACAAAAATATCGGGATGCCCATCTTGATCGTAGTCCCCGATTGCAGCACCGAATGAGTAGCAAGTACTGTCGTCAACGAAAGCCTGCGGAGCGGTCTGTTGAAATTGGAGTTTACCAAGTCGACGAAAGAAGGAATTTTCAACAGGTGAGATCGATTTGTCATTAGCAATGTTGCCGCCACCGGGCAAGAACAAGTCATCGTCGCCGTCTCGATCGTAATCGATCAAGCCGATTCCACCGCCAATGGTCTCGATCATGCCGTACAACCAAGACTCTTCACCGTTCCGATAGACAAAGTCGACTCCGATATCTTTGGAATGTTGCACCCAACGAAAAGGACTTTCGGCGTTCGCCGCCGCTGCCGTTCTTTGTTTGCTCGTCAAATCTGTACTGCTATTTTTCGCCGCGAGGGTGGGCTTCGTAGCTGGAGATTCAATCGGGGTCGGCTTGGGTTTCGTATCGCACCCTACGATACCAGCAAAGAGTCCAAAAACGCTGCCTAGCACGATCAAAGCCGGCAGGTATTTCCATCGAACGCCGTTCGGTTGAAACCGGCTTAATAAATCAGTCCCCACTGCTGATCACCCCGACGTCAGGAGCGGGAACTTCGGGCATGAGTTGTTCGGCCATTTGTTGATGACGCAGCGACTGTGTTGTCATACGTTCTCGGCGATAAAAATCCGCCATCAATTGGTGAGAGACTGCATCGCGCGTTTCCATGGCAAGGACAGACAAGATTTGGCCGCTGCCAGCTTCGGGTGACAAGTAATACATCATCAAGTGACCGAGCTGACGTCGGATTTCTAGATCCGAGGGATTCGCATCGAGCAATGCAATCAATTTATCGATCTCGGGTTGTCGCGCTTGGCTCGCTCGGGCGATCGCAAAATACTCTTCGGCTTTTTGAGCATTCCCTAGCGCTTGCTCCGTTCTCGCTTGCAACTCTCGAAAAGGTGCAACTTCTGGCCAGCGATCAACCAACTCGGTCAATATCTCTTGGGCTTCGGCGGAGTGGCCGGCGTCGAGAGCAGATTGAGCTTTGCTGTAAAGGAAAGCGGAATCTTCAGGACCATCGGATACAACCTGTTTAAAAATGGTCCAAGCTTCTTCAGCGCGTCCTTGGTTTAACAGACACTGTGCGTAACCAACTTTTATGGCTTTGTCATCGGGCCTGAGCTGCACCAATATTTCAAAGTGCTCCTCCGCTTCCGGTAACTTGGACTGTTCTACGAGCAACTCGGCTAGGCGCAATCTCGCTTCCCAGTACTCAGGATCTTGATCGACTGCTTTCTGCAATAGCTGGGTGGCGGGCGCGATTTGATAATCGACTGCACGATAAACGCCGTCCCAATAGTTGATTCGTGGGTTATCGGGATTCTGTTCCCGCCACAATTCAATCAACCTGCGTCCGTCACCAAGGTGCCAAGTCTTGGCATATCCTTTCAAAAACGATTCGTATACTTCGTACTCGCGTCCCGCATACGATTGCAACATTGGCCCCAAGTGCTTGTAAGGCTCGTCCGTGAATCCGGACTGTGCAAGCCATAACCAGAGCGGTTGTTTGGCTTGATCCGCAGACATGCCAAGCTCGATCGCTCGGTTCACGTGCTTTTCTAAGCGAAGGGGATCTGCTAATTTTCGATACGCCTCGGCTCGTGCGAACTCGAACCGAGCATTTTTCCCCAGGATGCTTTCCCAAGTGTTAAGGCGTTGTATCTGATTCTTTGCATCGCCCGCAAGGATAGCATTTTGGGCACTAGAAGCGATCC
>JANMNK010000093.1:0-5596 GCA_031373875.1 Pirellulaceae bacterium
TTGATCTAACCAGCGATCCACGTCCAACTCTTCGCGAGGGATTCTTGGCAATGCAGCGATGGCGCTGACCGCGATCTCTTGAACCAAATCTTCGAGGTCCAGAACGGCCAGGAGATGGCTTCCCGCAATCGTCCGCAAAAGCCCCAGCAAACGTGGACGGCTTGATTCGATGTATGCAGCGAGCGCGTCTACATCTCCAAGTCGGATTTTGGGAATTAAGCTTGCTTCGTCCGGCACAATTCCTCGCCTTACAAAAGTGCGAATGAGATTGTTTCAACAACTTAAGGCGTTGCACGACAATAAGTTACCAACTTGGAATCATAGCGGCTGGGCGCGAGCCCTCCGGTTTGCTGCACCGGACGGCTAGCGCCGTTCCGCTAAAACGGTAACTCATTGTTGTGCGATACCTAACGTCAACACCTTTAGTGAACGATTGTAACCCATCGTGAACGCGTTCGGTTGTAGTTGCTGGCGATTACGCGAAAATCGCATTCGCTACGCTTGGGGGGACTCTGCAATTCTTCTGCGAGAGAACCAGACGAGCACAAGACCAATCAACGTGGCCGTTATACCGTAGGCAATCCATGTGGTCGGCAATTGTTTTCCTTCGACCATCCCCCAACCCCGCTCCATGAGCCATTTGTCATGGTAAGCCGCCGTGAAAAGCAATCCGTTATGCAATGTATGCAACACGATCGACGGGAATAGCGATTGAGTTCGCCACGCCACAAAGCCCAGTACTAGTCCCAAAAAAGTTGTCGGGAGAAATCGCTCGAGCGACATGACACTACCGGTCATCACATGAAACAACCCAAACAGCAGCGAAGAAAAGACGATCGCTCGTATTGCCGATAACCGATGCATGGACGACAAAACGAAACCTCGAAAGAAAAATTCTTCCGCTACTGCTGGCCCCAAAGCCATGGTTATCAAGATCACGACCAGCGGTAATTGTTGCAACTGGTCTTTTGTCGACTTGGCTGCCTCCATTTGCTCGGCGTTCAAAGTCTTCCAGCCAAACCATTCACTTAGCAAAAATAGTTCATGCGCCCCCATCCACAGCGCCGTCGACAACAAGACTGCACCGAGTAAAGCGACGATCAAATAGACGCGGTCGATACGCAACTTAAAAGTTGTCGTGGTTCGCATTCGCCGGTATAGGGAAAACAATAACGGACCCACTAAGAACAACGCAGTAGTCACGATGAAATTCAGCCATAGTCGCGTCGACAGCGAAATCGTTTCGAACCGCCCTAAAACGTTCGTTAAGACGAAATAGACGGGGTACAATGCGGCTAAGTAAAATGCCATGTGATCTAAACGCGGCAAATCACGACGCAGCGTGGGGCGTCTAATCAAATCGCCCCAGCTTCCCTCGGCTCCATGGGATGTCGCATCCATTCCGAACAATCGGGCCGCTAGTCCAAGTGCCGCCGCGGCATAAACAATCGTCGAGAGAATCGCGGCTGTGGCTGGTAAAAATGGAGCAGTCCCGGTCAAGATATCGCGGGACAGCAAGATCACATTGACCAACGGAACGATAGCCAACGTCGGCGTGAACTCAATGCCAGGCATGAGGCTCAATACGCCAGGAGCCAATGAAAAGAGCATAACGGGAATCAGGTAAGCTTGTGCTTCTTTAAAACTGCGGGCAAAGCTGCATAGGGCCAGCAAGATGGCTGAGAAGAAGCACGCGAACACAAGCAGTAGAGGCAAAATCTGCATCACGGCGAATAGCGAAAAACCGGAATCTCCAAAGAGGACTTTCCCCATCCCACTCGCTTGCATCGTAATCCACATCGCGCCGACGTTAGCGATCGCTGTTAGCATTGCGACCGTGACCACCGCGACGTACTTGCTCAAGAGCAACTCATAACGCGGGACCGGCGAAGCGATCAGTGCCTCCATCGTTCCCCGTTCTCGCTCGCCAGCAGTCAAATCGATCGCAGGATAGACCGCTCCCGTTATGGTCATCAGCAATAAAACCAAGGGAATAATAGTCGTCAACCCGCTCCCTGCAGTAGACGATCCGCGCACAGGCTCGGCCATCAATTTGGTCGCCGGGGGGAAACTGACGTGCATTTTTTCCATTAACGCGCGACTTTGGATATCGTTCACGAGTTGTAAAATGTTTTGAAACTCGCGTAACGCCGATTCGCTCTTTCCGTCGTCTTGCCGATACAGGACTCGAAATCGATAACGTAATTCCTGAGCGTTTTCCGCTGGACCAGCACTTTCTGATTCCGCAACGATTCCGATATCAACGTCTTCTGCCACCACGACCGATTCAAGACTGAGAGGCGCCATACTAATTCGAAAAACGGCCGGTTCTTCTGGCTTAGGATCAGGTTCCGATTTTAAATCCCTGAGCCACTTTGGGTCCCGCCGCTCGACAAGGATAGATTGAGCCGGCCGCTGTTTCTGAATCGCTTGCCCGAGCTGGATTGCTTCTTCGAAAGCAACGCGATCTTTTTCTGTAGTGACCCCAACATAGAAAACGCGAGGCCCAGTCGAGACACGCGCACTGAACAAAAGTCGATTTAGCGCAACGCTGAGCAAAGGATAAACGAGTATTGGCATCAACAGCAAAGTCGTGACGGTACGACGATCTCGCAAAGTCTCGCGTAACTCTTTAAGACACAGTCGCCAAATACGCCCAGGTTGCCAGAAACGCTCCATTACAGCACACCCTTTGCTTCCGGCGATTCAATCAACTGCACAAACATATCCACCAAGTGCGTTTCACCGGTCTTTTGTTGTAGCTCGGATAATGTTCCTTCGTGGCGAAGCTGACCGCGATGAATCAACCCAAATCGATCGCACAGTCGTTCGGCTTCGTCGAGCCGATGCGTGGAGATAAGGACAGCTTTACCTGCCGATCGCAAATGTTCGATAAAGTGAAAAATCGTGCGGCTACCCACGACATCCAAACCGCGCGTGGGCTCGTCCAATAACATCACAGGCGGATCATGCATCAGGCCGCGAGCCAAAATGACGCGTTGACGCTGGCCGGTACTCAACGTGCTGCAACGTTGGTTCATCACGCCTCGGATATCCAACATTTCACCCAAGGACTTGAGTCGCTCATGGGCGACATCCACAGGCACCGCGTACAAATCGGCGAAGTACAACAGCATTTCGGAGACGTTCAGCCAAGGGTATACGCCATCGTTTGTCGAAATCAAACCGAGTTTGCTACGAACTTCGCGAGATCGCAAACCCGTTCGTATGCCGTCGACTTCAACAAAACCTTCGTCGGGATCGAGCAAGCCCATCACCATACGCAATGTCGTGGTCTTGCCAGCGCCGTTCGGACCCAGCAAGCCGTACACTTCGCCCGAAGCCACCGAGAACGTGATCTTGTCGACCGCCACCAACCATCCCGTTCGGGTCCGAAATCGTTTTGTAAGTTGGTTGGCTAGTATCATGAGTTACCGTAATCAACAAAAAAAGTCGTGAGGAGGTTTTCTTGACCTTTGCCAACCTGACTCGGCACTGCCAGAAATAGTTCTGAACTACAACCAAAGCCACAGCGAGTCATTATTAGCAATTCTGAATAAGCACTTTTCCGGAAAGCATTTTCGGACTGCGTCAACCGGATAATACAAGCCGTCGACGATTGGATTGTAGTAGATTGCCCAGCGGTACAGACTCGGACTACGCAGAAAACGCGAAACCGGCTCAATTCAATCGTTGTCTACCTGAGAAATCTGTCAGAACCGGACAAGAACGGTAACCCCGAGGAGTGGTTCCTGGAGGAAAATCTGCCGCTGGTAGAGCAAGAGCTGCCGCTATTAGAGGAAGTGCTGCGAGTGGTAGAACAAGTGCTGCCGCTATTAAGAGGCAGTGCTGCGGATGCCTGAAGAAAAAAGAGGCGCCGCCCGGATTCGAACCGGGGATGGTGGATTTGCAATCCACTGCCTTAGCCACTTGGCTACGGCGCCTTTTTTGCACGTCGATTTCCATCGATACTCAACTTATTATCGGACAAGTTAAGATCGCGGGTTTAGCAGTATTGTGAGGATTGTAGGAAATTTACTGACTTTGCGAAAGGTACTCTGCTGCGAAACTCTCTATCGAACCGAGTATGTTGCGATCCATAGTCAACCTGGGAAAAGCTGGCCAATTGCGAGCCGAAATCATTCGGTTAGAATCTTCGGACCGGCGATTTCCTGAAACTAAATGCCGCTATACGAGTTTTGACAAGAATTGAAGATTCAAAGTTCGCCAACAGAGTTTTTGGCGATCTCAGAATCGTTCGAGAACGTTTTTCGATAGAGAATTTCTAATGAGCAACTTGTGCGATTTTGGTCTGATCGGTCTGGCTGTCATGGGCGAAAACTTGGCTCTCAATGTCGAAAGCCATGGTTATCGCGTCGCAGTTTATAACCGCACCACCGAAAAAGTGGACGAATTAATCCAAGGTCGCGCTAAGGGCAAAAATTTTCTTGGCTGCCATTCCCTGGTTGAGATGGTCAAGAACCTCAAGCGACCTCGCTTGGTCATGATGCTCGTCAAAGCAGGGCCAGCAGTCGATGATCTCATAGAACAATTGCTTCCCCATCTCGAACCCGGCGACATATTGATTGATGGCGGTAACACGCACTTTGTCGATACCGAACGACGAACCCAATACGTCGAAAGCAAAGGCATGCTCTTTGTCGGTTCTGGAGTTTCCGGTGGCGAGGAAGGTGCTCTCAAGGGACCAAGCATGATGCCGGGCGGTAGCCGCGCGGCTTGGGAATCGATTAAGCCCATTTTCCAATCGATCGCTGCCAAGGTCGGACCCAACAATGACATTCCTTGCTGTGAATGGGTTGGACCGCGTGGGGCAGGGCACTATGTCAAAATGGTGCATAACGGCATCGAATACGGCGATATGCAATTAATTTGCGAAGCGTACACTCTTCTCAAAGATGTCGGCGGACTATCCAACGAAGAGCTGTACGACGTCTTTGCAGAATGGAATCGAGGCGAATTGCAAAGTTATCTGATCGAGATCTCTCGCGATATCTTTAGCGTCAAGGACGACAAGGGCGACGGGTACTTGGTCGACAAAATCCTCGACGTCGCGGGTGCAAAGGGTACCGGAAAATGGATGAGTCAGTTGGCACTCGATTTGGGCGTTCCCAGTACGCTGGTGACTGCTGCGGTTTACGCACGTACTCTTTCCGCAGTCAAAGAAGCTCGGGTTCGAGCAAGTAAAGTTCTCAAAGGCCCCAGCGAACAAGCAAACCCGATGTTCGGCGATCCGGTCAAGAAATTTGTTGCCGACAAAAAGAACTTCATCGAGGCCGTTCGCCAAGCCCTGTATGCGTCCAAGATTTGCTCGTACGCCCAAGGCTTTGTGCAGCTTCAAGAAGCTAGTCGTGAGCACAAGTGGGATTTGAATTACGGCGACTGCGCCCTGTTATGGCGTGGAGGATGCATCATCCGAGCACAATTCCTCGATCGCATCAAAGAAGCGTTCAATGAGCAGCCTAATCTTGAAAACCTATTGCTCGTGCCCTACTTCCAACAAGCGATTGAAAAGGCACAGCCAGGGTGGCGAGCAGTCGTCATGGCGGCCACACATTTGGGCATTCCAGCCCCAGCC
>JANMNK010000868.1:0-2101 GCA_031373875.1 Pirellulaceae bacterium
AATACGCTTGGCCGCTGCACGTGAGCTAAACACTGCCGAAGAATTTCTGCTAATTGCTGAGCGTCCGAGATTCTGTCTTTGGGTTGTTTTGCATGACACAAACCGATCAAGCGATCAAACCATGCAGGTAGGTCTTCGTTAACGGTGCGAGTCGCGGGCGTCGCTTGACTACATACTCTCTGCAAAACCGTGAGCGGCGAGTTGCCTTGAAACGGTGGCCGGCCCGTGGCCATCGCAAACATCAGGCTGCCGACGCTAAATAGATCGCTTCGTTGGTCTACGAAATCACCGCGAGCTTGTTCGGGCGACATATAAGGAGGCGTCCCAGCGACATAGCCGCTGGCCGTTAACGTGGCGTCATCCAACGCTCGCGCCAAACCGAAATCACTTAACAAAACGCGATCAGTTCCAGCCTCGAGAAGAATATTTGCGGGTTTGACGTCGCGATGAACTAGGCCTTGAGAGTGAGCAGCGGCCAGGCCTTCGCAAACTTGCAATGCAATCCGCAGAATCTCGACGATACCCAACGCTCCACGCAAATCCAATCGCTGTTGCAACGAACCGCCTGGAACATAAGCCATAATGAGAAACGGGGGATCATGCTGCGCGTCGACTGCGTGAATCGGAACAACCGACGGGTGAACGACCGTCGCGGCAGCTTGTGCTTCGCGGGCAAAACGTTGCTTGGCAGCACCGTTAGCCGCCAAATGCGGAAACAAAACTTTGATGGCAACACGACGCTGTAACTGAGTGTCAAATGCCATCGCGACCACGCCTGTGCCACCATGGCCAATGACGGTCTCTAGTTTGTATGGCCCCAAGCAACCGTTAACAGAAATTTTGTCCAACCAGCTATGCTCGGATGCATTCGCTTTAACATCGCTTGGCTCTTTATGAGCTGTTTCGAAAAGTTGAGTTGGCGGACTTTCCAGTTGTCCGACAACCTCACGCAAAGCAGTCTCCGTAGAAGTCCACCAGTCTTTACCGCCGGCAAGTTGCTCCAAATGCTGTTGGCATTTTTTGCAAGTGCACAAATGATTTTCGATTCGTTGCGATTGCTTAACGGGCAATTGGCCACGCAGCATTGTTTCCAATAATTCGGGTCGGCATTCCGACGGTGCCAAGATCATGATTGTTATCCTTTATTCGCTTGCCTGAAATGGCTCGACCAATTCTCTCAACCGCGCCAACGTTCGACATCGTGCGACGTATATCTGACCGACAGTGATATTCAATTCGCTGGCAACACTTTCGATACTCTGCTGCAACACGGTTGTTCGCCAGAAAGCATCCCAAGTGTTCGCATCACAATTGGCTCGTACTTGCCCAGCAGCCCAACGAAAAATCTCCATGCGTTCTTCGCGTTCGAATTGTTCTTCAAGCTGCTCGCTTACCGGCTCGACCAACCGCGCCAATTCGACTACGTCACCGCCGACCAACCCTTTGTAACGCCGTTGTGCTTTGCGAAGCTGGCTGATCGCCGCGTTCCGCGCCACGGTTGCAAGCCATTTGCGGAACGAACCCGGTTGACCGGTAACTTGAAATGCAGGGAGCTTGGCGAGCACGGTCACCAAGACCTCTTGGGTCAATTCTTCCGCATCAACCGACTGCATGCCAAATCGTTTGGCCACGCGACGAATTAGAGGTTCGTAGATTTGTACGAACTGACGCCAAGCTTCGGAGTCTTCGGTATTGCGAAGCCTCAAAAGCAACGTTGCTCTCGTTTCCGGTGAATTTGACACATTCAATCCCCTGTACGACTCCGTTCGCCCACGAACGACTGATGCTGTTCGATCTGTAGTTTCCATTATCAACTCTAGCCTTCGACATGCTACGATCCGAAGCAGCCTTTGACGACAACTACCTCAAAAATTCACATCGATCCACTGCCCAATTCACACAGAATTCCATCCTGCAAGCGACGTGATGTAATGAGAACGCATGCTCCGGTCAGTTTCTTGCACCGAAAAAGACGAAATCTTTCCGATTTGCAAAAAACCGATGTAACATCCTCGAATTGAGTAGCGTCGCATGCTCCCCTCGTCTTTAGGATGCCAAACCTAAGGGTGTCGGAGGCAAGCTCTGGGTACTCTTGCTGCTG
>JANMNK010000877.1:0-2028 GCA_031373875.1 Pirellulaceae bacterium
CCCCTCGATAACGACTCAGTCAAGTTCGTTTCGGCACCTCTGCAACAGCCACCAAATCCCGAGCCTCAACCGGCAGTCGCACCACCCGCAATCGCACCACCCGCAATCGCACCACCCGCAATCGCACCACCCGCAGTAGCACCACCCGCAGTAGCACCACCCGCAGTAGCACCACCCGCAGTAGCACCACCCGCAGTAGTAGTACCTTTGCCAAATAGTTTGGCTCAGCCAGGTCCTTCACCCGACGCCAGTGAACCGAGCGAGCCTTTGTCGTTTGACGTCGTTATCATGACGACCGATCCGCCAACCGAGCTTCGCAAATTCCGAATCGAGGGTACCTTGCCGACAGTAGCTCTTAGCCACGACGGCAATTGGCTAGCCATTGCCTATGCCCTCCCGGGAAAACCGCATCAGATGGGCGTTTGGAACATCTCAGGCGGCGAGCGTATCACCGAGCTAAATCACGAACTCGCTCCGCTTCCTTTTCAAGGCGTCGTCATGGCTTTCAGTCCCGACGATCGTATCGTAGCTGCAACAACGGCCATGAAAAGCGGAGAGATAATGGGATGGTCGATTCCAGATGGAAAGCAAGTTTTGGCCTTAACCGATGACGTCGGTATCGTGTCCGAGATCGAATTCTCTCCCGACAGTTCTCGCATCGCCGCCGTCGGCGGGCAAGACATTGTTCAACATGCGGAACCGTTAACGCTGACAACGAAGACGATGTTGATCCCTCAGACCATGACCTACACCGTTAACGTATGCAAAGCAGTTCCGGAAGAAAGAATCGTAAAACAAATCGATGCTGAGGGATTCGAATGCACAGCAAAGCAGATCGTGGTTAAAAACGTTATCGAACAAATGGAGCAGTCAGGCACGATTACTATGCAAAAGGTTAACGCAGCCGAAATTCTCGGCGGTTGGATTTCAGGCATGCCGCGAAGTGTCGTCGAGCAAGTAACGAATAACTATACAGTACAGGTTCCAGTCACGAAGTCCGTAGAGGCAGCAGAAAAAATCCCTGGCACTCGAGTTGTGGATGGAAAAGAAGAGCCATGCAATTGCGAAGTGACTGTTGAGAAACAAGTTACAGAGTATAAACTTGAAACCAGAACAAGGACGATTCAACGTGTTAAGCAAGCCATCGAACAGGATTTGGTTCGAATTTGGGATTGCGATGATGCAAAGCTTACGTTTCGCGTCGAAGAACCTGAACTCGTGACAGCCATCGCATGGCGTTCGGACGGCAAGCGGCTTGCCGGTGCAACAACCGGCGTTCTAAATTCACCCTGCGAACTTCCAGATGATGATTGTAAACAATCGCCTCCAAAATCTCTTTTGGTTAAGTTTTGGCATAGTCGCTCCGAGCGTCTACTGATGACGTTGGACGATTCCCTAAATGACCAAGCAGCGGCATTGGCTATCAGTCCAGACGGACTTCATGTTGCCATCGCATTAGAAAAATCTCCCGACGTGATTTGTTGGTCTGCAGAGTCCGACCAATTGATTGCCAATCGCGTTGGTCTTCCAGGTGGTATGCATCAATTGGCTTTTAGCCAAGATGGAGACACGCTCGCAGGATTTAGCCGCTCGAACTGGTCGGCATGGTTATTTGACACAAAATCCATTTCAACGGCTCGCAAAATCAAATCCAACGTGCTGAATGAGGGAATTGGTTTTGGAGATCAAAACGAATTCCTAACGGGGCTTTCATTGCGGTCTGAGTCCGCCGCGACGAACTGGGCACGGCAAGGAATCGCTGCATGGGATCGCAAAACCGGCAAACCATTCGTAGAACCTTTATTACAGTGCTTCCAACCGAGCGCCGATGGACGGCGACTTCTTGTATCGGGAAGGGACGCAACGAATGGAACAGACCTCGTTCAGGTTCTCGACGCAAAATCGGGCAAATTAGTAGCCTCACTCGTTGAATCGGCTTCACGCGGATTCTGGAGGCTGTCGCGCGATGGTCATTGGGCAACCTGCCTTTCCGAGGTACCGGGAAAGAAGAATGTATTTCGCTTACGG
>JANMNK010000913.1:0-3408 GCA_031373875.1 Pirellulaceae bacterium
GGACAACACCACGACCTTTTTTGAGGACGACCTTTTTAGGACGACGCTTCACAAATACGACGCTTCTCGAAAATTGCGTGAGTCCCTGCAGTACCTGAGGCCGAGATTATGCAAAGACATCGTATTGTATCAGACCGGCGAAGGGTGCGATTTCTAGAATTCTGCTCCTAGAATTCCGCGCTGCCGGGATAACGAGGGAAGGGGATCACGTCGCGAATGTTGGCCATGCCCGTTATGAACTGAACAGCTCGCTCCAATCCTAAACCGAATCCACTATGCGGCACTGTCCCAAAGCGACGTAGGTCGAGGTACCACCAGTAATCTTGCTCGGAAAGCCCACATTCTGCCATTCGCTTTTGCAAGACATCCAGACGCTCTTCGCGCTGACTGCCGCCGATAATTTCGCCCACTTTGGGAACTAAGACATCCATCGCACGAACCGTCTTACCATCTTCGTTGAGACGCATGTAAAACGATTTGATTGCTGCTGGATAGTCAAACAATATAACCGGGCCGTTCACATGCTTCTCAGTCAGATATCGCTCGTGCTCGGCTTGCAAATCCGTGCCCCAACTAACTGGGTATTCAAACTTCTCACTGCTGCTTTGCAAGATACTAACAGCTTCGGTGTACGAAAGATGCACAAACGGCTTATCCAGAACCAGCTTGAGCGATTCTATTAAGCCAGGGCTAACCCACTTTTCAAAAAACTGCATGTCTTCATCGCAGTCGTTCAAAACATCACCGATCAGTCGTTTCAGATAGCTTTCCGCCAAGTTCATATTGTCAATAAGCTCAAAGAACGCCATCTCGGGTTCAATCATCCAAAACTCGGCCAAGTGCCGACTCGTGTTGGAATTCTCCGCGCGAAATGTCGGACCGAACGTGTAGATCTTGCCCATGGCGGTTGCATAAATTTCGCCTTCGAGCTGACCACTTACCGTCAGGAACGTCTGCTTACCAAAAAAATCATTCTCGTAGTCAATCTTGCCATTACTCGTCGGCAATTTATCCATTGGCAACGTCGTGACGCGAAACATCTGCCCCGCGCCTTCACAGTCCGACGCAGTAATGATCGGCGTGTGAATATAAAAGAATCCGTTCTCTTGGAAAAACTGATGCGTGGAATAACTGATTCGATTTCTTACGCGTGTCACCGCGCCAATCGTGTTGGTTCGCGGCCGAAGATGAGCCCACTCGCGCAGTTTTTCAAGCGTGTGGCGTTTCTTTTGGAGTGGATATGTTTGGGGATCGGCGTGTCCCGTAACTCGTACTTCGGTTGCTGCCAATTCAGTCGACTGGCCTTGCCCCAAGCTCTGCTTTACCAATCCGCTGACAACCACACTTGCACCAGCAGACAACGAGGTCAGTTCGCTTTCGTAGTTGGGCAATCCTGCGTCGGCGATGACTTGAAGATTCTCCAAGCAACTGCCATCGTTGACTTCTAGAAAACTAAAACCACCTTTCGAATCGCGGCGTGTTCGCACCCAGCCGCGCACTTGCACTTCACGATCGATGCTAGACGCTTTCCTAGCTTCCTTTACCGAAATCCATTCACACTTGGTCATCATTCACTCCTAATGCGTTGACTCTGCTATCTCTAGCACTTTGTGGCTTCAGTTTGGTACTCAGAAATGCCTTACTTGTCTTCGACGTACCGATAGATTCGTCCGCCACTCGTCGTAGTCGAGAACAGAACTTCGCCATCTTCTGTTTCTCCAAAAGTCACGATAGGCAAGCTTGGTGGCCAATTGATTTTTCGATTCTCAACGACTTTCTTCTTTTCTGCATCATACTTGAGAGCCCAGAGCCGCCCCGAAACATAATCGGCGTACACATAGTACCCTTCAAGCGACGGAACTTGGCTTCCTCGATAGACGACACCACCGGTAATGGATTTGCCCCAAGGTTCGACATGCGGATACTCCCAGATAGGATCGGTCAATTTCGAAATATCTTGTCCTGGTTTCTGATAAAAGGGATGAGCCGATTCGCGAATGCTCCATCCATAATTACCGCCCTTTGTGACAAGGTTGACTTCTTCCCAAAGATCCTGACCGACGTCAGCAACCCAGAAATCGCCGGTCTTACCGTCGAATGACATGCGCCAGATATTCCGAAAACCGTACGCGAAAATCTCGGGCTTAGCTTTCGGTGTATCGGCGAAGGGATTGTCCTTGGGAATTGCATAATTAAAGCCAGGCATCCTATTATCGATATCGATGCGAAGAATCTTGCCAAGCCAGGTACTCAGGTCCTGCGCACTCAACAGTGGATCTTTGCCAAGTCCACCATCACCAAGTCCGACATAGAGATATCCATCCGGCCCAAACAATATGGTGCCGCCGTTATGATTCCAGTAAGGCTGCTTGATCTTCATCAAGACAACTTCACTCTCTGGATCGGCAACGTTGGGATCGGACTTGCTGACCGTAAAACGAGAAATAACTGACATCTGCTTTTCGTCGGTCGTAGTGTAGTAAACGAAAAAATGTCCGTTGGATTTAAACTGCGGGTGAAATGCGAGGCCGAGAAATCCCTCTTCGTTTTGATCATCTCGGTAAGCCACTTTGGTAGAGATGTCCAAGAAGACAGGCGCTTCTTCGATCTGTTCGTCCTTACCAACGATGTGAATCGTGCCAAGCTGACTTGCAATAAACAATCGGCCCGATCCATCGTGTCCGTGATCGATCATCAGCGGTCTTTCGATTTGAAGGTTCGGGTAAGCGCGCTCGACTTTTATTTTCATCGGCGACATATCCACACCTTCAGTAGAGATGCCATCCTCCCCGAAAACCAAAAGATTACTTGCAAAAACCGCAATAAGAAAACCGAAGGCCGAAGCGAACTTGGATAATCGCATGATGAAATTCTCTAGTGCTGGATGTTTGTACCGAGGGAACATATGCTCCGGAACTGCCCAAGGCCAATCGCCAACGCGGAAACAACCGATGGTCGTTTTCGTTTGGTTATTGGCTTAGGAGTTCGGAAGTAGAGTTGACGAATTGCCCGTTGGGATCGAAACAATTCGAAACGAAAGTCAGATTACTTGACGTCCAACAATTCGACTTGGAAGATCAACGCAGAGTTAGGTCCAATGTCAGGCGGTGCACCGCGCTCTTTGTACGCCAACTCGGGTGGAATGAACAATTGCCATTTGTCGCCGACACGCATTCGCTGGAGGGCTTCGGTCCATCCTGCGATGACCCGTGCAACAGGAAACTCAATCGGTTCGCCTCGAGCAATAGAGCTGTCGAAGACTTTTCCGTTAATCAGTTTGCCTTCGTAGTGAACCTTGACGGTGCTCGTCAACGTTGGCTGTGCACCTTTGCCGGTCGCGAGAATTTTGTATTGCAAACCGCTCGGCAGAGTAATGACGCCTTCTTTTTTCTTGTTATCTTCAAGAAA
>JANMNK010000931.1:0-4684 GCA_031373875.1 Pirellulaceae bacterium
GTAACTCGACCGCTTCACTGAGCCGGAAATTCTTGAACATCTCCACGTAGCGAGCAGCGTTCTGTTGGCGTGCAGCCGTATATTCGTCAAGCCTGCAAAGCTTGATGCTCAGAATTGCCGCTTGAATCGTGTCCAGTCGACTGTTAATGCCGACGACGTGATGGTGATAACGGGGTTGCATCCCATGAGCAGCATACAAACGCAGACTAGCGGCAAGCTCATCGTCGTTGCATACCATCATGCCACCGTCACCCATGCCACCCAAGTTCTTCGTTGGATAAAAACTTAGGCATCCCATATCGCCCCAGTTCCCTGCGGCTCGATTTTTGTATGCTGCACCGATCGCTTGAGCTGCGTCTTCGATAACGGCGATGCCACGATCTTTTGCAAGGTTGCAGATTTCGTCCATCGCGGCGCACTGCCCGAACAGATGGACAGGGATGATTGCTTTGGTCCTGGAAGTGATCTTCTTGGAAACGCATTGTGGATCGATGTTAAACGTCTTGGGATCGATGTCCGCAAAGACAATTTTTGCGCCAACGCGAGCAACGCAACTGGCTGTTGCAAAGAATGTGAAACTGGGCACGATCACTTCATCGCCCGGTTGAATATTGAGAGCCATGAGCCCAAGCAACAATGCGTCACTGCCCGAAGCACACGAAATGCCATGCTTGGTGCCGCAGACCTGGGCAACTTCCTTTTCCAACTCGGTCACTTCGGGACCATGCAAGAATCTGCCGCTGTCCACGACTCGCGTGATCGCTTCTAAAATTTCGTCTCGCAACTCACCGTTTCCACGGTTGACGTCGAGTAAAGGAACCTTGCTGATCAACTCGGTTGTATTCAATTTCATGGGTTGCATCCTGCAATTTCAGACTGTGTTCGATGGTGCCATAGCCATCGTTCTACCGGTCCTCCTGACCGCCCGAGAACTTTACTAGTTTTTTAGAACCAACGTCAAGCGATAATTGCTGCGTTGATTCGAGCCTCGCTTTGCTAGCGTAACCTGTTAGCGAAGGTCGGCTTGATGTTCAACGAATTTTGGACTTTACCCACGGGACTAGCTTTTCGCGAAATATTTTGGCGTTGTGTCGAATATCGGTGGGTAACCGTGTTGGATAAACGAGGAAGTCATTGATCGCCGATGTCGCTTCATATTGCTTTGCGAGTTGCTTTAGCTGATCCAGCAATTGCTTTTCGTCTGAACCTTTTGGACGATGCTCTGGCCAAGGCTCTACTACCATGACCGGTTGGGAATGGGGACTGTCGCCAAAGGGGACTAAGGCGGATCGGTAAATGCTGGGATGCGTATTGATAATTGCTTCGCATGGTTCGGTAAAGATATCTCCTTTTTCAGACTGGACTCGATGGGATTTGCGCCCGCAAAACCAGAATCGATCTCGATCGTCGAGATACCCAACGTCTCCCATGCGATGCCACACGGTGTCACCGTCGCGAACTTTATGTAAGGCATTTTGATCGGTACGAGTCACGTATTGACGAGAAATAACGGCACCTCGCACCATCAGTTCACCAATTTGACCGCGTTCCCGCTCTTTGACGACTGAGATATCTTCGAGAGGGCCGTCATCGATCTTGATAACGCGCCATTCGATTCCGGAGAAACGGTTGCCGACGCAAACGCCTTTGCCTTGCGCATGAAAATTTGCTGTTTCACCGAGAACTTGCCGGCTTTCAATCGAAGCGATGGGTAAAGCTTCGGTGGCACCATACGGAGTGAATACTTCGCCGTCGGGCCCCATCATGGCCCTAACCCATTCCAAGACGCGAGGTGCGACCGGTGCCCCCGCCGAAAAAACTCGCTTCAGAGAAGGAACTTTCCGCCCCACATCTTTGCAATGGCGTCCGACGCGTGTCCACAAAGCAGGCGAACCAAACGATTGATTCACTTGCCATTGATCGATGGCGTCCAACAAACGCGGAGGATCGACATCTGCGGGACGAGTGGGGTCCATGTCCGGGATGATCGTTGTTACGCCCATCACGGCATTGAAGAGACCAAATAAAGGAAACGCACTCAAGTCACGTCCACCAGGCGCGATCGAATAATGCTCGACCAACTGATCGATTTGGTTGTTGAATGTGCGGTGCGTGTATAAAACGCCTTTGGGAGGTCCGGTGCTGCCCGTTGTAAATATAATGGCGGCGGGATCGTCGAGCGCGACCAGCGGCGTTTGAAATTGGCCCACGCGCGTTCGCTCAAGCTGGTCCAGCGTAGGTGCGGGTAAAAAGCCAAACCGATTACCGACGGTAACATTCAACCGAGCCCCAGGAAACCGATGGCGCAATGCGATGCGGATAATATGAGCCGGAGGAATCGCCACAAATCCGTCAGGATTCGTCGCTGCTAAACAGCTCAACAAATTCTTTCGGCCCATACCGGGGTCGACCAACACTAAGGTCACTCCGGCTTTGAGCAAAGCAAATACCAATGCAATAAAGTCTTCTCCAAACCGAACCAGTAGTGCGATGTGGTGCCCCGGTTGCATGCCCATTGTTTGCAATCCGGCCGCAATGGCGGTGGTGCGTTGATCGAAATCAGCAAAAGAAACTGTTCGGTAAGCTCGTTCTGTCCCTGGAACGTAACGCCCAGTTCCCGTCGCTACAGCAATTTGATTGGGGCGTGATAAGGCTTGTTCGGTTAGCCTAGTTGCAACATTGAAATTCACTTGCATAGTATCGACGGTTTGCATCACAGATGATGCCGACTCCGTCGACATCGCAAGTTAACTGCCCGACTTTTTCGCGAACTCTTCCATGGCGATCATCTCTCCGAGGATCTGCTCCAGGTTCATGCGAATCGACCAGTCGGGAAAATGGGAACGCATCTTTCGCAGGTCACTAATATAGCAAATGTGATCGCCCACGCGATTGACGTCGCTTACCTGGAAATTGACGCGATACTTACTCATTCCTTCGATCATCTGGATACATTCAAGAACGGATGCAGAGTTATCGCGACCCCCTCCCAAGTTATAAACTTCGCCGGGCCGTGGGTTGGCTTGATAAGCTTCAAACGCAGCGACAACATCGGTACAGTCGATTTGATCGCGAACTTGTTTCCCCTTGTAGCCATAGATGGTGTATGGTTTGCCTTGAACGGCAACGTGGACCAAATACGACAAGAAGCCGTGCAACTCAACGCCGGAATGCGACGCTCCCGTCAAGCAACCTCCTCGGAAGATGCCGACTTTCATGTCAAAGTATCGGCCATATTCCTGAGCGACGATATCCGCTGCCGCCTTGGACGCGCCAAAAAGAGAATGGAGTGTTTGATCGATTCGGCAGTTTTCGTTGATTCCATGGAAGTCTTCTGGTCGCGAATAATCCCATCGCGTCTCGGTTTCTTTGAGCGGCAAATCGTTCGGCGAGTCGCCGTAAACTTTGTTGGTGCTCATGTGGCAGAATACTGCCTCCGGCGAGTGCTGGCGAGTCGCTTCCAACAAGTTGATCGTGCCAACGGCATTGACTTCGAAGTCAACGAGCGGAATGTCTTTCGCTTTGTCATGCGAAGGCTGCGCCGCACAGTGGATGATCAAGTCAAACCGGGTTCGCGAAAATAAATCGAAGATGCCTTCGCGATTTCGGATATCGAGTTCTCGATGCTCGAATCGTTTCGTTTCCTTTTTGAGCCGCTCAAGGTTCCATCGCGTACTGCCTTGCGGACCAAAAAAAACTTGACGCATGTCGTTATCGATGCCGACAACATCTGCACCCAAAGAGTCCCAATGCCGAACGGCAGACGAACCAATCAAACCACTTGAACCCGTTACGAGAACGCGCATTCTCAAATCCTAGCTTTCGCAGCTGTAAAAACATATCGCCGATATTCTAGTTTCGTCCCCAATCTACGCGATTACCAGGGATCGACAACAGTTAGCCACCTATCTTGGATTTCGGATTTGGCTCAAGATGGAATAATCGACACAATCAGCACTATGTTTACGGAAAGATTGTTTACGGAAAGATTAAGAGAGCATAACCCGCATGCAAGATCCTAATGAGACAACCAATGCGATTTATTGTGTCGAGAAACGCATTGCGTCTAATTCGTCTGCACGATCGGATTCCGAGCAAGCAGATCCGTATGTGGAAGAAGAAATTCTGGCTTGCGATTTCAATGAGCCGTTAACGATCTTGTACCAAGACGAACATTTTGTCGCCGTCGACAAACCACCGGGACTGTTGGTCCATCGAGCGGAGTTGACTCCTCGCGACGAGACGGTTCTCCTTCAAAAATTACGGGACCAGATCGGTCAGTTTCTCTATCCGGTTCATCGACTGGATCGGCCAACATCCGGCCTGATCGTATTCGGACTGACCTCGCCAGCGGCTGCAGCGTTGGTCGATTTGTTCACACGACGCCAAGTCGTAAAACGGTATCGTGCATTGATTCGAGGGTATCTCTACCCCACAGGAAAAATCGACTTGCCCCTTCGCGAACGATTTGGCGAAGACCGACCAAGCTATAACCCAGATCACCATCCTGCACAGAATGCAGTGACTCGCTATGAGACGCTGAAATGGTACGAAGCGCCTTGGCCGACCCAAAGTTTTGCAACTAGCCGATATGCCTTTATTGAAGTCAAACCGGAAACTGGTCGATGGCATCAGATTCGCAGGCACTTGAACCACATTTCTCATCCGATCCTCGGCGATAAAC
>JANMNK010000939.1:0-4957 GCA_031373875.1 Pirellulaceae bacterium
CAAGCGTGTTGCAGAAGTGACCGCCGCGCAGATTGCAGCAGGAATGAACTTGGCCGCAGATGTGCTTAAGGAAGGCCCAATTGCCGATCAGGTCAAATCCGTTCGCGAAGCTGTCGAAAACAAGAATCGATATCATCACGATATGATCTTCCGCGGAATCGTGTTGTCGGGCGTCCCAGAATGGATAACGAGTATCATCCCCGCCGCCGAATTGGAAACAAAGAAGCAAGCGGTGATTCAAGAGCGATTGGCAAAGCTAGCGCCGTTGGATGCCGAAGTTGCAAAGACCCTCGCCATGAAACCGAATACGTTCGAGATTGTGCCGATCAAGTAATGCTCTTTTGCTTGTTCACTCGCAAACGGGCCTTGTTTACTCAAAGCGATGCTTGCCATTGCGGCATCGTCAAATCGGTTTTAGAGAAGCTCGTTGCCATTCCTATTCGTTTTTCGAATTCAAAGTGAACAGCTCGGGGTAGTGCCGACGGATGAGCGATTGCTCTTCGGCGCTTAAGTCTGTGAGCGGGATTGGCTGGTCTTGCGGGCGCGCACCCTTTTGGTTGATCCGGTTCATCAGACTCCAATTGCGAGATGGATTGTCTGCTTCAGGGTCGGCGGGTTCCTTGGCTGGGAGATCATAACGAGTAAAATCTATCACCATCGGCGTATCGTTGACTTTCCAGTTTTGGAGCAGTGCAAGTCGGAAATCTCGGTTCATAAACCAGCGAATTTCTAGATCCTCTTGCGAAGCGCGGATGCCCGAGCCACGATGGACAAATTGATAATCGAGTTTCTCATTGTTCTTGTAGTGTTCGCGCCACAGTTCGCCGAACTCGCCTTGCGTGACGAGCTTTGCGTCGGGCCAGCGTTTCCGGATTTCGGTTAGCCAAAGGTGCAGACCTTCCATGCCGTTGCGACCGCCGTAACCATAGATCTTGCGGCCTTCGACCAAGCACATCTCCCAGCCGCAGGTCACCCAAGCAAAGCCATTGCGCTGGTAGCCGTCGTAGAAATGGGTTGCCGTTGTGGCAAGCATCGACTTGAGCCCAAGGTCAGTTCCCATATCGAGCACGGTTTCGATCGGTCCAACTCCTTGTCGGCTGCGCCAGCGCTGGCCATCGACCATCCTGGCACCCGGAATGCGAGCGGCTAGGAAATCGACCGTCCACCCGTCGAGATTGACGATATCGATAAAATCATTCGCGTCCCTGGACGGTTTGCAGAAGTGTTCTTCAGACGGATAGTACGGATAACAGATCGAGCCTTCGCCATCGCCGTTATCGACAGCGTATTGGCTCCAGATGTTGCCTTGGCAAACATGAATCCCTTCCTGTTCTGCAAGGTAACGTTGGTTTTCGGCAGCGAGGAATCCAGCAACCACGCTCTTCGGTCGATATCCGCCCCCGACAATTTCAGAAACGCGTTGCAGTCCGTCATGGAGATCGCGGTTCACTTGCTCGCGGCTGTTGTACATATTGGAGAAGTAGGCACCGGGAATGAACGTGATTTCATCGCCGAATTCATGATGATAACTCACGACGAGTTCGCGTAATTCGCGATAGCTTTGGCGCGTGTCGTGGAGTGCCAGCCAACTAAAAGCCCAGGTGATGCGACCGCCGGGCCACGCCTTTTCGATCGTCTCGCGAAAGACACGAGCCTCGGCGGGAGTGTGAACGCTCGATTCATCCGGTCCGTGTGCAGTGTCGCGTGTGACCTCGATCTGGCGGACCCTCACGACGGTATTGAGGGTAAGGAACCGTTGGCCCATCAGCCCGGTTGGCTTGGCAGAAACAGAGAACGCTGAATTCGTTGGCGTGGGATGATCTGCAAAGGCCGAGCAAGTAACTAAGGTAAGCAAAAGCGTAATCAAACCGAGACATTTGGTTTGATTAGAAAACATGAAAGGCTCATCGCGCAAATATTTTCTTCCAGAAAGGACGCATGTTTTTCTGTCTTGTGACATACTTCTCCAGCGATTCAAGGTTTGGGTTATCCGGTTCGTATTGTCTCAACATACCAAGCCAACGATTGGCGCTGTCATGTTCTTGTTTCTCGACATAAACACGAATCAGTGACTTTGCCAAAGCAAGAAATTCAGTACGGTGAAGTCGCTTATTACGCTGTAACTCGACAAGGATATCAAGAGCCTCATCGTATTGCTTGAGATGAATGTATCGATTCGCTTTATTGATCTTGCCAAAAAAGTAATCGGGATACTTTTCGATTACTTCATCGATGAGTAAGTCTGCTTCGTCCATACGATTTTGCAACTGCAATGCCATCGCGAGATTGTTCAGTACGTCAGGTTCTTCGGGTTCGTATTGCCGGACCTGTCGTAAAATCCTCTCGGCTATCTCGCCATGGCCTTCATGTAAAGCAGTGATGGCGTCGTCCATCATCTCACAGGTTTCATCGGTTCGTCCTACGGGGACGGAGGGCACGTCAGAAATCTCAAAATTGATCAATTCGATCTGCTGCAGAGTTCCCTTCGAGTACATCGACAACGGAGATGCTAAAGGAAACCCCTGTTCTTT
Organism: Pirellulaceae bacterium; assembly: GCA_031373875.1. Lineage (GTDB taxonomy): Bacteria > Planctomycetota > Planctomycetia > Pirellulales > Pirellulaceae > JANMGV01. The sequence continues at coordinate 2,532 of JANMNK010000939.1, forward strand.
TAGTCGCGTCAGTACCTGAAAGCGAATCTCGTCGTTTCCGCGTGTCCCGCATGCATATTCTCGCAAAACTTCTTTCATATTCGGAAGACGACTTTGCGGCGCCAGCATCACGGCGAATCTTTGGCTTTCTTCATTGCCACGATCCAGCATAGCGGGGATCGATCGCTCGAATTCGGGGTATTTCGCAAGAAAGCGTTGTTCCAGGTGGTGGAGCGATTGGACCGACCTTTTTTCGTCGCCAACGGTCTTGACGCGCGCAGAGATTTCTCGGATTTCGTATAGTTGGGTTTGCGAAAACCAATCTCGAAGATCAAAGTACGACGGTCCCCATTGCTTTCCAGGTGGTTGCCGCAAATCGTCTAAGTTGTCTTGGGCCGTCGTTGAACCTCCTGCCAGCTTGACAGCATATTTCCAATGCGTCTGAGCAATTGCCGTGTTTCCAGCCCGCGCCATGCTGGTTGCATAGTAGTTTGTCAGCAGTGCGACGTCGGTCGACGGATCGCTCAACCACTTTCGCTTTTCGGCTTCTTGATACGCCCAGCGAATTCCGTCATCGTCACCTAGGTAGGCGAACGACTGAGCGGCCTTGGTCAAGTCACTTATTTGTCTTGGCTGCAGACTCACCAGTTTTTGGGCGTCCGATCTAGCTATTTCCAAGTTGCCTTGAAAGTATTCCAAGCGACAGCGGACAGCACGTGCGAAAAAATTGTCCGGTGCGACGTTGAGCGTCTCATGAACGATCTTCAGGGCCTTCTTCACATCACCCTTCAACGCCAACACTTCTGCGAGGTTGTTGCGTATTCGCAGATCAGCAGGGTAAATTTTTAGATGCTCGTCAGCTCGCTTGATAACGTCATCAAAACGTCCCAGTTTGAACAAATGCAAAATCTTCTCAGTGGAAGCGACCCGCGGCAGATCTTTGGGCAAATCGTCAATGAATGAATCGAGAATCTCCGGCAAATGGCGTCGAAGCTTGGCAATCTGCTCCGTCGCAATCGCAGCCTCAGGATGCTGGGGAGCAAGTTTGATGAATCGCTCAAAGTAGAGCAGGGCGGAGACCAGTTGTGCGGTTGCGATAGCCCCAGACGCAGCCCACAAGTTTGCATCGGGATCCGAGGGATTTGCCACAGCCAATATCGTCGCGACGCGTGCATACTGGTCAAAATCTCGAAGTTCATGCAGCACATCCAAATAGAGTCTCATGGTCTCCATCGACATGTACCCCTGCGCTTCGATTTGTTGAAGCAGCGTCAGGGCTAGATCCGGATCGTCATCTTCGAGAAATGCTCGAAAGGCGCGATCAAACGTCCGACGCGAGTTAATGAGGGGCGCCCGAGTACCGACGGGTCTGCGTCGCTGAAGTTTGGCTTTGCTTTTTCCACCTTTAGCCGCCATTGATGAATCCTCCGTGTTTGACTGGCAAGAAACTGAACGACAAGTCAGCATAGCATTTACGCCAGCACAGTATAACACTAAATTTTGCCACCATACAAGCAAGTGCGATTTTCAGTACGGCTGATCAAAGGCAAAATACGGTAATGAATGAACTACAAAAAAAATACAGCCGTTTGGATGATGTCAACAAGAAATTACTGCAAGTGTGCGCTTTTCAGCATGGAACTGAGCGTTACGACACGCTCACTCGTCAAGCTGTATCGTTCGGTCTCCGGCAAAACAATGGCCGAGCGTTAACCCAGTCTTTCGTGCGAGAGTGTATAAAAAATTGGACCAAGAGCGGCTTGGTTTCTCAGTCGTTCGCAAAAGTCGCGCCGGGAATAATGGATTCAATAATTCGCGAAGGACTCTCCGGCAGCGACTCGCAGAGGTTGTTGTCGCTCGCAAAAACGACCGATCCTTGGCGACGCCGCGATACCGTACTTGAATTCTATATCGCTTTTTACCAGCCAGATGCCAACGCTTGGAAACACCTCCGGCGCCAGATCCTCGATGGATCTTTGCCTTTGTTGACACCTTTTTGCCAGAAAACCTTCGAGCGGCTAACGCCCGAGATGCAGTCTGGCTTCTTCTCGTTTGTGATTCCCACTTGGATTGCCGAGGGACAATCCGATCCAGATGCACTCCGCGTTTTACGATTATTGCTCGACGATGTGTCTCCTTATCCCGACGACTTGCTTCCGAGACTGCTTGAGTGGGCTTTGGCATCCGGAAACAAGGCTCTGTTGGAACGCATCCATTTGCAAACCGGTGGCAAAATGCGCGATGTTGACGGCTGTTTGCGATTGTTGAGCGGCGACTTTGGCGAAGCCTTCACATTGCTTTCGGAAACGCTGTCCAATCGAGCCAGTGCGCGAACTCTAACCAAACTAGGCGGCCTTCCGTCGGTGATTGCAATTCTCGGCGCGATCGCTGGCGACGCAAACGTGAGCGCCGAGCAAGCGTTGAAGGCGACGATGACTGCGATAAAG
>JANMNK010000942.1:0-5002 GCA_031373875.1 Pirellulaceae bacterium
TGCACGGCTGGTTACTCAATGGCGCAGAGGGTCTTGAGGTAGGTGTGTTTAATGCCGATGGTACCGAATTGACTGCCGGGCGTTTGGATGGTGCGGCGAACTGGTCCAATTTCGAAGCGTTGGCGGCTGGTGAATATTTTCTTGTTGTCTCTGCTGATAACACGGATGCACAGGATTATTGGCTGACGTGCAGCGCGGGTGACTTTGTCGTAGAACCCGGACCGGACGTCGAGCCTCGGCCCGACGATGTTGAGGCAATCGGACCCGATGCAACAGAGATCGATCTTGGCGCCGGTTTTGGTCACATCGGCGGAACACTTGATCGCGTGGGTGATATCGACGTCTACCGATTCACTATCGGGGAATATGACTATTTGTCGGGTGGTGCATGGCGAGTCGATGGCCTGGAAGGTATTGACGTCAAGTTCTATCTTGCCGATGGAACGGAAGTAACAGGTAACACAAACGGTAGTTCGCGAAGCTGGGCCTCCTTCGAGGACTGGGCAGCCGGTGAGTACTTTGTTGTAGTAAGTGGTGACAATACAGAATCCGTCGACTATTGGTTGAACATCAGCGCGTATGACTACGTCGAACCAGTCTTCCCCGAAGTCACACCGCGACCCGATGATGCGAACGAGATCGGCGAGTTCGCAACCTCGCTCGATTTTGCGTCAGGGTTTGCATCAACCGATGGCATGATCGAATCCGCTAGTGATAAGGACGTATTCGCGATCAATGTTGTGGATGCAACCACACTTTATATTTCGGGTTACGCCTACCGGGTCGATGGTTCGAGTTTTGCACTCCAATTTTTCGATGCCGATGGAAATGAGTTGGTATCGTCGACGGACCCAACATCCGGTCCGAACTTCCTGCAATTTTCGGACTTAGCCGATGGCACGTATTTCATCGTCGTCAGTGATTCGGCGACTGAGCCAGCAGGTTATTCGTTCAACGTCAATGCTAACGAAAACCTAGTGTACTTGGGAGGCAATGGCGGACCCGTTCTGTTCCCAGGCGGCAATCCCCGAACGGATGATGGCGGTTCGGATGGTAACCCCATTGAACAGCCCGAAGCCGAATTCAGTATGCACAACCAAGCGTCACCTACCGACGTTAACGGCGACAAAAAGAATAACCCGAACGATGTTCTTTTGGTGATTAATTGGCTCAATTCGAATGGCGTCACCAACGTTGCTTCTGCGAAAAGCCAGATGGCAGCCAGCGGAGAGTCGGCGGCTAAAAATAGTTTCCTTGACATCAACAACGACGGGACCATTAGTCCATTGGATGCGCTCCTGGCAATCAACGAATTGAATCGGCAATACATAAGCCGAATGAACGTTGAAGCAGAGGGCGAGTCGTCGAGCGATCATATGGCGGTTAACGTCGATTGGATATTCGCACAAGATGATTCCGAATCAGACTTGCTTGCTAGTTATTAGTCGCCGTGAATTGCGTGGCGTAACCAAGTTCTAATTTTCGCATAGGCAATCTGAAATCAGATTGCCTAATTGCGTTTCATGTTGGAATAAACGGGCTGCTTTTATTGGTTACTTCAGGCCTTTCTATCAGTAAAAGAAATCCGTCGCATTTACTCGACGAGTCCAGCCCATTCGCAAAATCGGATAACAGTCGTACCCACGAAGCTTAAATAAACGCCTGGAGGTCGCCACCAGAATGAGTTTGCGATTAAGAAGGAATAAGACTTGTATGCAAAGTCTTTGCGGCCGAAAGCTTCGTATGGAACCGCTCGATCGTCGAACTCTCTTGGCAAGCAACGTCCTCGATACGCCTGCTGAAGTGACGGATTTTTCGTCCGACCACGTTTACATCAGGGGCGTTATCGAATCTTCCGAAACTCGCGATGTGTTCAAAGTATCCCTTGGTTCAAATCCGACGATAGCAATCTTTTCTGGGAACGCTTACTTGAACGAGTCGATCCACTTGGAACTGATGGACGCGAATGGTAACACGATTCAGCAGTTGGAAGACGGCAGTAGTCCAGCCCATTATTACTTTGATGCTTTGGCAAAGGGAGATTATTTCTTTGTTGTAACCTCGGATGCAGTTGACGACGTAGAATACGGACTGACCTTAAACGAATATCGTTCCTCAGTTGAAGGAGGAACTCTCGACCCAGAAACTCGCACTGATGATGCCGATGAGATTGGTCCAATCGCGACTGAGTTGATTTTGACTGACGGTACTGGCGAAATGAACGGAGCGTTGGAGGTCAAAGGCGATGTTGATGTATTTCGCTTTACAGTAGGTGAATTCGATCACTTAGATTTACGAGGATTGCGAATCGACGGTGGCGAAGCATTGACTGTCCGGCTATTTTTCGGTGATGGCAGATATTGGAACTTTGTTGTGGACGAGAATAGTCAAGTTCTCGCAGACCCAAGAGAGTTGGTTGGCTCGCATTTTCAACACTTGCCAGCAGGCGAGTACTTCGTTGTTGTGAGTAGCAACGATGTTCAAGCTGTTGATTATCGAATTAGTGTCACCGCTTATCATTTGACGACTGAACATACAATGGGGAATGTCATTATCGTCGATGGTAGTGGTGAAAATGGTATCGACGTGTCTGACGAGGTCGGTCCTAACGCATCCGAATTGAAAATGACCGAACTTTTCGGTGATATGGTATCCGCGAAAGGTGGCACATTGGAGGTCGAAGGCGACGTCGACGTCTATCGATTTACTACAAAAAGCCTACGACTAATTGACTCTCGGCGGGTCGATGGCCAATGACATTTCCTCTAGGCTCGTTTCTAGTGATGGTTTGGAATTGACGGCAATACCGCTAAATACAGGTCAGTTGCTCTTCAAGAATATCTTGGCGGGAGAGTATTTCATTACCGTTCGCGCAGGTAATGTCGAAACCACGAAATATTCGTTCAATATCAAGGCGTATAACGACGTTAGCAATGAAATTGGTCCACTGGCAAAAGAACTAGTTTTGTCTGCGGGATCAGCCGAAAGTGAAGGCAGTTTTGAAGCTGATGGCGACATAGATGTCTACCGATTCTCAATCCGCGATTCCGATTCCGTTACCGTGAATGGCTGGCGTTTTAGTGACCAGGCGGTGATGCAGATCTGGAGTATGGGGCTCTTTATGGCCGACGGTAAAGAAGTCGAATCGCGAGCCGTTGGCTTTGAACAAAGCCCCACTTGGATGACATTCGAAAACCTTGCTCCAGGCGAGTATTTTTTGGTAGTTTCAGCGAACACCACGGGCTGGAAAGGTTACTGGATTGGCGTTAACGAGTCGAAGAATAGTTTTACCGCTAAAGCACCGTTAGACGTGAATAATTTCAACCAGATCGTCGATCGTAATATCGACCTGGAGCTAGTCGCCTGCGATACAGACAATGTCGGATTGGATGAATCTACCGACTTCTATCCAAGCATTTCCGATCTCTCGATGCATGAGTTCACAGTCTCCGCCAGCAGCAATGAAAGTGGTTCGAGTGTTGATGGCGAAGACAAAACCACCTTGGCCGCACGTACAGCAATGGAGTTTCATAACAATCAAATCCAACCGATGTCAACGGTGACGGAAAAAAACACCCGCCGTTGTACTCATCCTCGTTAACTGGTTAAACGAGTATGGTGTTTCGAGGGTTGCGGAAGTTGCGAATATGATGGTGTCCACCGGTCGCCTTACTGCTGGCCAATCAAATTTCTTGGATGTTAGCGGCAACGGTTCAATCGAGCCGAGGGACGCGTTTCTAGTGGTTCGCGAATTGAATCGGCAATTATCGAACCGGCGTGATGCTGAGGCCGAAAGTGAATCGGCTACTGATCAAATGGCAGTCAAAGTCGATTGGATTTTTTCCGACCGCGATAGCGAATCGGAATAGTTCGACCTAGTTTCATAGACAAAGCGCAGAAACATAAAATTCAGTTAGGCGAATCGAAAACGGCTCGCCTATTTTTCCGGATCGAGGACCAATATTTCCCCCCGACCGCCAACCGTCCAGTCGCCGACTTGCCGCTTGACCCATCGAGTAGTGGGAATACGAATGCCGCAATGACTCCACTGTCCCAGATGCCGCCAAACTAATGGCAGGAAGCTTAATTCGAGTACTCTCGATTGAGAGAAAAGTGGACCTTCGAAAATCATGGAGGGTTGCTCTATTATGACAGTGCCACGTTTCATACCCCGCCCCCAGTCGCCATGTAAATTTCCAAGGACGACAATCGTGCCAGCAATCATAGACCATGCACCTTTTTCCCCCGAATTACCTTGTATGTAAATGACCCCACGACGCATCCTCTGAGCCAGATAATCGCCAGCGTCACCGGCAATGATCATAGTTCCTCCTCGCATTCCGGTCGGAGCGCCGATGCTACGACCGCCAGCATGATGTCGCACGTCGCCGGCGACGCAAATTTCCCCTCCGCGCATGTTTGCGCCGGTAAAATCTCGTGCTGAACCTGCAACGTGGATTTGCCCCGATCGCAAATCGCAGCCAACATAATCCCCGCAATTGCCCGCCACATGCAGTTTCCCTCCAAACATCTGGAAACCAATTCGGTCGACCTTCGAGCATTCGCCAGTCACCATCACCTGGTCGCATGGTTCGCCTTGGACATCGAACCAATCGCGTACTTGGGAATGACCGGCGTCTGTTGGGATTTGCAAATTCGCAATTTCTGCCAGCGACAAATTTGCCAATATTCTTGGTTGCAAACAACTGGCGTCGATACGAATGTCGATCGGACGCCGAACAAGTAGTTGGAGCCGTGGTTCAGTGGCGGTCATCGATTAATCACTCGACTTCGTATCAGGCATTGTGTCATTCGGCAATGGAAGATCCTGCAAGATCTTGTGAAGATGAAAATGATGGCGACCTAATTTACCACCGTAGTTACCGCCTGTAATTAAGCGAACACCACACTGCGGTCCAACTTGACAAGCCGCCAAGATTCCTCGACGCATCGCGATGGCAACCACTTCCGGCGTCAGCCCATCGATGACTAATTCGAGGGC